>DATKWY010000001.1:0-3397 GCA_035529295.1 Candidatus Desulfaltia sp.
ACGTCATCAGCGACTGGCAGGTGAAGGAGAAGCGCAGGATCACCCTCCCCGAGACCCTGGAGAGCGCCTTCAACTGCCCCAACACCCTGTGCCCCACCAACGCCATGTACGGGGCCCCCAACACCAGGTTCCGCGTCGAGAGGGGCGCAAGGATCGAGGAGACCAGGCTCCACTGCGACTACTGCGGCAGCGTCACCTACTACGGCACCATCCAGGAAAACATCCAGAACGAGAGGTTCAGGATGGAGCGCCGCGGCCTAGTGAGCAGAGGCAAGATAGAGCAGGTCTTCCTGGACGTCCTGCTGAAGGGCGGCGCCCTACGGCTCCAGACCAGCCCCGACAAGCCCTTCACCCTCAAGAGCGGACGGCCCAGCCCCTACTTCATCAACCTGGGGGCCCTCACCGACGGGGAGAGCCTCGCCGCGATCAAGTGGGCCTTCGCCAGCTACATAGCCCTTCTCATGGAGACCGGGGAGATATCTGACTTCGACTACGTGTTCGGGCCTAGCTACAAGGGCATCAGCCTGGCCGCCCTCACATGCGAGGGCCTCAACGAGCTCTACGGCATGGGCAAACGCTACATGTACGACAGGAAGGAGGCCAAGGAGTACGGGGACCTGAGCAGCGATCAGGTACTGGTGGGCGCCGGATACTTCAAGCCCGGCCAGAGGCTCCTGGTGGTGGACGACACCATCACCACCGGCATAACCAAGATAGAGACCATCGAGAAACTGAGGCTCCTGGGAGAGCACAAGGTGGCGGGCATGGTGATAGCAGTGGACAGGCAGGAGGCCATGGGGGACAAGGACAACGTGGAGCCTAGGAGCGCCGTCCAGTACATGGAGGAGGAGCTGGGCGTAAGTATCCACAGCATCCAGAACATAAAGAGCATCTACGGACTCATAAAGGACAGCCTCACCCCGGAGCTCAAGGCCCTGTGGCTGAACTACTACGAGAGGTACGGCGTCGTCAAACTGGAGTAGGCCACCCCCTTTATTTTACGCCCTTCCCCATTCCCAACCCATGGAGAAGTACGACGCCCTGGTGGTGGGCAGCGGCAGCGGCATGATGATAGCCGACGCCGCCGTCAAGAGCGGCCTCAAGACGTGCCTCGTCGAGATGGGTAGGCTGGGGGGTACATGCCTCAACACGGGGTGCATACCCAGCAAGATGGTGATATACCCGGCAGACGTGGTGAACATCATCAAGCACGCCGAGCGGCTGGGGGTCCACGCCAGGATCGAGAGCGTGGACTTCCAGGGCATCATGGAGCGCACCAGGCGCTTCGTGGACCACGACAGGCGGCCCATGGAGGAGAGCGTAGGCAGTGTTGATGGCCTCACGTTCGTCCCGGGCCGCGGGGAGTTTACCGGCGACCACACCATGAGGGTGGGCGACAGGATCATAAAGGCTGAGAACATATTCTTGGTCACCGGCAGCAGGCCACTGATTCCCCAAATAAAGGGCCTGGGCGGCGTGGACTACCTCACCAGCGACAACGTCTGGGACCTGAGGCGGAGACCCAACAGCATAATCATCGTCGGCGGCGGCCTCATAGCCTGCGAGATGGCCCACTTCTTCTCGGCCATGGGCACAGAGACCACGGTCCTCAGCCGCAGCCCAAGGCTCCTTAAGAACGCGGAGCCAGAGGTGAGCGAGGTCCTCACAGCCAACCTGAGGCAGAGGATGCACGTGGAGACCGGCATAGAGGCCACCGAGGCCCGGAAGATCGGAGACCAGGTGGAGGTCAAGGCCGAGAAGGGCGGGGAGGTGAAGACCTTCACAGCAGAGAGGCTGCTCATAGCCGCTGGCCGGACAAGCAACGCGGACCTCCTCAGGCCCGAGAAGACGGGAGTCCAACTGGACCAAAGGGGCTACATAAAGGTCAACGAGAACTACGAGACCACCAAGAAGCGCATCTGGGCCTTCGGGGACGCCATCGGCAGAGCCATGTACAAGCACGTGGCCAACAAGGAGGCCGAGGTGGTCTGGCACGGCTTCAGGGAGGGCCACTTCCACCCCGTGGACTACGACAAGGTGCCCTACGCTGTGTTTACCTGGCCCCAGGTGGCCAGCGTGGGTCTCACCGAGGAGGAGGCCATAAGCAGGGGGCTGAGCGTGCTGGTGGGGGAGTACAACTACATTGACACTGCTAAGGGGGCGGCCATGGAGGAGGAGGACGGCTTCGTCAAGGTGGTCCTCGAGGAGGAGTCCTACAGGCTGCTGGGGGCTCACATCGTGGGGGCCCACGCGCCCATCCTCATCCAGGAGGTGGTTAACGTCATGTACGCGGGGGACGGCTCCGTGTACCCCATAGCTGACGCCATGCATATCCACCCGGCGCTCCCCGAGGTGGTGCAGAGGGCCATATATAATCTGAGGAAGCCTGGCCACGATCACACCCACTAGAGGTTTATATGAGCCCGGCCCCCAGCCTCACATAGTTTCTGGAGCTGAGGATGGTTAATGAACGTCACGGACGCTATCCACGCCAGGCGCTCTTACCGGAGCCTAGGGCCCGTGGAGGTGACCCCCGAGCTGGTGGACGACCTGGCCACCCACGCCGGCCTCTCGGCCAGCTGCTTCAATAATCAGCCCTGGAGGTTCGTCTTCGTCTATGAAGAGGAGATGCTTAAAGCCATGTGGTCCGCCCTCAGCAGGGGCAACAAGTGGGTGGAGCTGGCCTCCATGATAGTGGCCGTGTTCAGCAAGTCAGAAGACGACTGCCAGATCAGAGACAGGGTCTACCACCAGTTCGACGCAGGGATGGCCACGGCCTTCCTCATCCTAAGGGCCACGGAGCTGGGCCTGGTCGCCCACCCCATTGCGGGCTTCAGCCCTAAGAAGGTGAGGGAGGTATTGGGGATACCTGAGGAGTATCAGGTTATAACCCTGGTCAACGTGGGCAGGAAGTCGGAGGCGGTTCACTCCTACCTTTCGGAGGAGCAGGCGGAGGCTGAGAGGGCGAGGCCTCCGAGGAAGCCGCTGGCTGAGTACGCGTATCACAACCGTTATCCGTCAAGCCCGTCATAGGCCCCGCTAGATTCTCTGTTTATAAAAAAATTATTGGTTTGAAAAAGTAGAGTTATCTCTGCTTGGTGGTGATGGTGTACTTGACGCCCAGGGGCGCCAGGGTCTCATCGATCCTACCAATGAGGTCCTCAACCTGCTTCATGGTAGGCTTGGTGAACCACTCGAAGTAGAAGTCGTGCTCTCCGAGGCTCTCGCCACTCTTGCTGATGATAGTGCCACACCGCTCCTCGCTGATGACACCCTCGCCGCCGAAGAACATCAGGACACCCTCCTGAGAGTCCAAGGTCGGCTCAGTCATCCCCATGACGCTCATACCCATCTTGGGGACCCCGATGCCTGCCGCTATGGTTGTGTCCATGATGCA
>DATKWY010000002.1:0-2049 GCA_035529295.1 Candidatus Desulfaltia sp.
GATGGCCTCCATGAGCCCCGTCAGCTCCATAGGCGTTGACAGGTTCTCCACCCTATCAGGGTCAAGACCCTTGGCCTGCATCTTCCTCACCAGCCTGGTTAAGTCGAAGCCTAGGCCCTGGAGGAGCCTGTTGACGTTGTCCACGCCAACCAGGTCGATGACCACGTTGGTGGCGGTGTTGTCGCTCAGATTGATCATCAGCCGGGCGTAGTCCTCCAGCGTCAACCCGGTGGTGCCGGCCCTTAGGTGCTGTAGGACGCCGCTGCCCCCCACCTTATCCCCCTCCTCCAGGGCTCTGACCTCGCCCGGGTCCAGGGCGCCCTCCTCTGCCTGCCTGTAGAACTCCACCAGCACGGGCATCTTGATGATGCTGGCCGTGGGGAAAACCTCGTCGGCGTTCAGCGACAGCTCGTCATCAGGGTCGGAGAGGCTCACGGAGTGCAGTCCTATGACTGCCGGGTACTCCTCCGCAGTGTACTCTATGAGGCGCTGCGTCTTCTCTCTCAGGAGACTCATAACTGAACTGCAGTCTGGGGGGTATAAACGGGTTGCCCGGTTCACAGGTTGATGAGGACCACGGCTGCTAGGGTGAGGGCAACTCCCAGGGCGTTCACCCTGCTGATCCGCTCCTTGAACAGCAGCATAGCCGCAAATGTGGTGAGCATCAGTCCCCCGGAGCCGTTCAGCGGGAAGAAGAGGCTGGCCGGGACGCTCCTCAGGGCCAGCAGTATGCTCATGTTGGTGAGCATGTTGAACGCACCCAAACCGACGCCGAAGCCCGCGTCCCGCGGAAAAACCACCTGGTCCCTCACCCTGATGGCCAAGGGCGCTGCCAGCAGGGAGGCCGAGGTGAAAACCGCTAGGAAGAACATGTTCCTCTCGGCCTCCAGGCCTCCGGCCACCAGCGCCTTGCTGCTGAGCTGGGCGAAGCCCTGCACCACCAGCATGGTGACCATCAGTGGTATGAGGCTACTGTCCATGGGGCTGTTCCCGTCACCCTTCTTCTTGTAGGCCAGGAAGGGTAGCGCAGCAACCGCCACGGCCACCCCCAGGAGCTGCAGGCCCCTCAGGGTCTCACCGTAGAAGAGCACGGACACGGTCACAGGGACGGTGACGCTGAGCTGGGACACGGACGCGGCTATGGATGCTCCGCTCCGCCCCATGGTGGTCATGCTGAGGAACATGCCGCCCGTGTACAGGGCGCCGGTGACCACACCCAGGGCCAGCGTGAAGGGGCTCGCCGTGAACCCGCCGCCGCTCAGAACTAGGGCGAGGCTGATGACTGCGCCTGTAAGGTAGTTGAAGGCGATGACGCCCCACCTGGTCTTTGATCGGCCCACTGAGAGGCGGATCACCATGTTGAGGCACGTGAGGCTCGCCATGGGAAGCAGCAGCGTCAGATATGTGGGGTCCAACAGGGCACTATGACCGGCGCCCCCGTATTTGAACCCTGGTGCTACGCCTTCTCCACGGGTTGCCGCAGGATGGTCTTGATCTTCTCAGGCGCGGTGCGTCTGGGGTCGTTAAGGTATATCTCGTGGTGGCGGCCCCGGAGCCTGAGGCCCTGCTCCTTAATCCAGCCGTGGAGAAGCATTATGGTGGGCCCTTCCTCGCTGTAGGGCCCCACGTGCATCACCTGGGCGGACAGGCCCTCGTGGAACTTTTCTACTTTGACCTGGTCCACTTTACTGCCCCGCTTCTCGCGGAGCTCGGGCAGCATCTCGTCCAGCATGGCCTGGGTCACCCAGCCTGGCTGCCTGATCATGCTCTTCCACCGCCACCTGGCCCGGTTCGCCGGGTCAGTGGGATCGAAGACCATGTCGTCGGTCCACCAGAGCCCCTCCAGGCCCATGACAGTGAAGTCCCTGCCCTGCTCCTTCTGCCTGAACTTCAGCGTATAGGCGGCCCCGTAGAGGGCCATCATGGCCTGCATGTACTCCTCGCCGCTGGGGTCGCCCTGCCCGGTGATGGTGAGGAAGACGCCCTCGGGGACGTCCACCAGCTCCGGCTTCCTCTTAGCCGTGTAGTACTCCTTCAGCTCCTTCCGTA
>DATKWY010000003.1:0-7128 GCA_035529295.1 Candidatus Desulfaltia sp.
ACATTACTCTGATTTGGGCTGAACCCGTGGCCACAAACGATGCCGCACGACCTGCAAACCAGGACGTGCTCCTCCTGGCTCACCCTTATCCGGGAAGCCACCCAGAAAACCACCAACCCCAGGTGGTAGGCCTCAACGTAGAAGCTGACCCCCATGGCGTTCAGGGACGCGGCGAGCATGAAAGACCCGCACACCAGGGCCACGTTGAGGGCTAAGTGAAGGTGGGGGCTACCGAGGTCAACGAAGTGCTGAACCAATCCCAGAGCAACCATGAAAGCCCCAAGCCAGAACGCGACCTCGGGGTCCAGCAGAAACACGCCGAAGAAAAAGTATAGAGCCGATCCCAGCATCGACAAGGCCGCGCCCAAGGCCAGGCCTGTGCAACCTGCGCAGTACGGCCTCCCGCCGATCCACACAACGTGGTTGCTGAACTTTTCACATTCCGGGTGGTGGCCCCTCATAACGGGGTTAGACACTGAGCCGTGTCCGAGCCCGCGCAGGCTGCTGGGGGACAAAGCCGCGACGAGTCCGAAGAGGCAGACAGCTATGAAGACGGCGCCCGTAAGGCGCATCTGCCCGGAGAAGAAGACCGGGGGTACATCTATGAAGGCCAGCCTCGTGAGGATGATGAGCCCCGCCAGCGAGAAGCCGAGATAGAGCAGCTGGGCCCCTCTTTCCTCAGTTGAAGACAGCAGCGACCTGTACAAGGCTCCTGGGCGGGGGACCAGGAAAGGCGTCCGCTCCTTATACCGGATGTACTCCTCGCCGAACCTTGCCACCAGGTTAGGCTCCTCCACCAGCTTAACTATCAGCACGTTAGCCACCAGCACAAAGGGGCTGATGGACAACGCCATACCAGGCGACTGAAACATCACCCCCATACCGAAAGGTAACAGAGTGTAGCCTATGATCATGGGGTTACGGGTGTAGGCGTAGACCCCCAACGTCACCAGCCTACTCGTCTTAGCTTCCGCCCTGGCTTCCCCCCAAGGTAGGCCGCCCCCCACACTGTAGAGGAGCCTGGTGGACTTCAGGCCCAGCCAGAGCCCCCCCAGGAACACCCCCAGCCCCACGACCAGATTCCATGGTAGCGGAGGGTACCTTAGTAGGCCCAGATGGCTGTCCACCGCTCTGCCAACCAGATAAGTCACCGAGGGCATGACGATGAAGATGGCAAGGTACAGGACGAGCTGGGCGGCCTTAACCTGTACGTGATCCCCTCTCTCGTCACCCAACCCTGTCACCCTATGAGACTCTTGAGGCCCATCAGAAGCGCCTGCTTGGCCAGGTAACCGTAGGTGCGGCGGGTTATGGGGTTGCCGCTGGTTATCCCCCGGTACCTGCGAGGCCAGGAGCCGAAGAAGCCCTCGTAGCAGTCGTATAGCTCCTGCTGAACCTCCACCCGGGTCAGGTGCTCCGTAGGCATTACGGCGTGAACCATGTCGTAATGGGCCCAGTTATGGTCCTCGATCCAGCCGCCCCGCACAGCATCCTCGTACACCTCGGTCCCGGGGAAGGGCGTGAGGACGAAGAAGCTGGCTATATCCGGGTCCAGCTCGTCGGCGTACCTCCGCACAGCCTCCACGCTCTCATGGCTGTCGCTCCTGTGGCCTATTATGAAGGTGCCCTGGCTGAAGACGCTGTTCTCCCTCAACAGCTCCACGGCTCTCCTGCTGCGGGGCTCAGTGACCCCGCTCCGCCTATACGAGTCAAGTATCTGGGCGCTGGGGTTGTCGAAGCCCACCAGCATCCACGTGGCCCCCGCCCTCCGCATCTTGGAGAGGACGTCGGGGTGCTCAACTACGTCGTCCACCCTCACCTGGCAGAACCACTCTATCTCGTCCCCCAGACCCCTCTCCACAAGGCCATCGCAGATGGCTTCAGTCCGGGGCCCCATGCCGAAGTTGTCGTCACTGAACCAGAAGAACCTGCTACCGTACTCCGTATAGAGGTGCTCGAACTCGTCCACCACCCTCTCGGGGGACTTGGCCCTGTGTCTTCGCCTCCAGAACCTCCACTGGCTGCAGTAGCTACAGTCGTGGCGGCACCCCCTCGAGCCCTCCACTATGGCGAAGGGCTTACCCTCGCCGCCCATCAACGAGAAGTAGTAATCCTTCATGTGGGGCGCGACGTGATCGTAGGCGGGATAGGGCAGCGTGTCCAGATCGCATATGAGACCCCTATCCCGGTTGTGGAATATAGAGCCGCCACGTCTGTAGGAGACGCCGGCCACCCCCTCCAGGCCGCCGCCCGAGTCCAGGGTCCTCACCAGGTCGGCGAGCGTGGCCTCCCCCTCCCCCCTCACCACATAGTCCACGGAGTTGTAGCCGGCGAGAGTCTCCTGCGCCAGAGCTGTGAAGTGCTGCCCACCGAGAACCGTGCAGGAATCGGGAGCCACCTTCTTCGCTAGCTCGGCCACCCTGATGGCGTAGTAGGCGTTAGCCGTAGCCATCCCCGATGGGGCCACCAAGTCAGGCGCGTACTCCTCCACCCTCCTCTCGAGGCCCTCCCAGTCTAGGCCCTCCGCCTGGGAGTCCACCACCTCCACCTCGGCCCCAGGGCAACCCTCCTCCAGGTACCCGGCCAGACAGAGCAGGCCGAAGGGGGGCGGGACGTACTCGCCCATTATGAACCAGAAGTCCTTAGGGGGCTCAACGAGCATCACACGCATGGTGGCAGCGCCTCAGAGGCAAGTATCCTTTATTCATGTTTCATGAAACTTAAAAATAGCTGGTGAAAGCATGAAGAAGGGAGGGCGAACACCTTAGACCAACCAGACAACACCACCATTAGGGTACTCTACGTGGACGACGAGGAAGACAAGCTACTCAAGGTCTTCCTGCAGGAGACTGATCCATCCCTCCAAGTTGACTCGGTGAACTCGGCCAAGAAGGCGTTACGCCTGCTTGGGACGAGGGAGTACGACTGCGTGGTCTGCGACTACCAGATGCCCGAGGTCACGGGTATCCAGTTTGCCCGACAGCTGAAGAAGAGCAAGGATCTACCGTTCATCATATACACGGGTCAGGGAAGCGAGGAGGTGGCTCAGGCGGCCTTCGCAGCCGGGGTGGACGACTATGTCCGCAAGGAGGTCTTTCCAAGCCACTACACGGTGCTAGCTAATAGTATAAGGCAGGCTGTTGAGAAGAGGAGGGCCGAACACGAGTTGAGGGAGTCCCTGGAGACCTCGAGCCTGGTGTTCGAGCACATGCCCAGCGGCGTGTTCCTGTACAGGCACGAGGAGCCCGACAGGCTCGTCCTTACCAACTGCAATCCTGAGGCTCTGAGGCAGACAAATCTGACTCGAGACGCGATTATCGGTAAGGAGTTTAACGAGATATGGGGCCCGAAGGGGGACGCCCTCAAGCAGGAGTACCTTAAAGCCATAACGGAGGGGCGCCAGGTCAAGTACGAGAGGCTGTTATGGGACGACCAAAAAGTATCGGGTTTCTTCAGGTTGTCTGCTCTCCCACTCCCCGGAGAGAGGTTCGTCGTAGCCTTTGAGAACATCAGTGACAAGGTGGGGTTGAAGGAAAACGCCAAGGCTCAGGAAAGCAGGAAACCGGCTTCTCTCGTCTTCTCCACTGACGAGCCGGAAGAGGGTCACGTGAAGGCCTTGCCAGAGTCGGAGGACTGGTTCAGCAACATATACTACGAGTCCCCCATAGGCATCGAGATATACGATAGGGATGGGGCCCTCATCGACGCTAACCCCGCAGCCCTGAGCTACTTTGGCGTGGACAAGGTCGAGGACTACAGAGGCTGGAACATCTTCAGAGACAGCAGTCTAACGGACGAGCAGAAGGAGAGCCTGAGAAAAGGGACAGAGGTCAGTGTCGAGATTCAGAGAGACTTTGACAGGGTCAAGTACAAGACCAGGAAGAGGGGAGTCCACTACTTTGAAACCACCTTCAAAGCCGTGTCCACGGGAGGTGAGGAGCATAGAGCCGGATACATGGGGCTAATTAGAGACGTCACGGACATCAAACGCTCCGAAGCCCAGGTGAGGGAGTACACGGAGCAGCTGGAGAAGACCATCTTGGAGAGAAGCAGCGAGCTCCTGGAGGCCGAGAGGATGGCCACGGCGGGCAGGGTCGCCTCAATGGTGGGCCACGACCTTCGCAGCCCCCTCCAGTCGGTGAAGAACGCTGTGTACATGATCAGGCAGAGGCCCGAGTATACCGGGAGGATGCTTGACGTCATCGAGGGCGCCGTGGACAGGTCCCTCAAGATGCTGGACGAGCTGCGGCAGAGAACCCGGGAGGAGCCCCTCGTCCTGGAGCTCACCGACATGAAGGCTCTAGTGGAGCAGGTGGCCAGAGAGGCTCCTCACCCGCCCAAGATCACCATAGTAGTTGAGGCGGAGGGGGTCGCTCTCATACATGCCGACCCTCTGAGAGTGAGGAGAACCCTGGAGAATCTCATCAACAACGCCATAGAGTCCATACATGTGGAGGGGGAGGTCAAAGTAACCCTCCGCAGAGAAGAGGACGCCATTGTGCTTAGGGTGAGCGACCAGGGGAGGGGCATATCTCCCGAAGTGATTAGCCAGCTCTTCAAACCCTTCTTCACCACCAAGCCCGGGGGCATGGGCCTCGGACTGGCCTTCTGCAAGAGGACCGTGGAGGCCCACGGCGGCACCATAAAGGTGGAGTCTGAGGAGGGGAAGGGGACCACGGCGACCATCACTCTCCCGGTCAATAAACAGCCTCAGCTTTAGGCTACTCATTTTCGTTACCATCGATATTAATAACGTGGGGCGCTACTTGCCCCGCCTCACCATTCCTGGTAGAGTGCAGGGTCTTCAAGGCCTGGACTATCAGGGCCTGGCTGAGATCCTCTAGTAGCCGAGGGCGACTCCCAGTCGGCGTGGATCGGCTGCTCCGCTGAGGGCGTCTCCCCTCCACCAGACGCACTGCATGCTGCCCATGGGCCAGTGGTAGTCCCCCAGGGGCCTGGTCATGAAGCCCATCCGCTTCAGGTCATCCACCACCTTCAAGGGCAACCTGCTCTCCACCTCGATGGTCCAGTCGTCCCTCAGGGGCCAGAACCTGGGGGCGTCTATGGCATGGTATGGGTCCCAACTGTACTCCAGGATGCTTAGTAGAACCTGGGGCACAGTGAATATGCAGTCCCCCGGGCTGCCTATGGCCATCCAAGGCTCACCACCCCGGGCAACCATGGTGTTGGCGATGGCGTGCTGGGTGCGGCCCCCCGGCTCCACCAGGGCGTACCTCTCCCACCCTATTCCGCTCCCCGGGACGCCGTCCACCACGACTCCGGGTATGCCGCCGCCCCCGGTCTCCATCATCTGGACCCAGCTGCCGTGCTCGTCCACTATGCTGAGCTCGCAGCTGTCGTGGGGCGTGTGGCCTGTGGAGGGTAGGCTGCCCCGGTGAGCGGATTTGTTGTGAGTCAGACCAAGATACCCCGACAGGTCCCCCCTGGGGCGGCTCCTCTTCCAGAGCTCCGCCGTTACCCGATGATAGTCCTCGGACAGGAGGACACCTAGCGGGTCATGGTAGTACTCGGCGTCGTGGATGAGGCTCCTGTCGTTGTGGGCCCTGCTCAGGGTCCAGGCCACTAGGGCGAGGGTCTCAGCGGACTCGGTGTAGTGGCCCATGGACTCTAGGTCGAAGTTGCTGAGCACGCCCAGCAGGAACCCCGTGTAGAAGCCTCCCCGCTGGGGCGGCGGGATGCCTATTACGGTATCATCCTTGTAGTTGATCTCCACCGGGTCCGCCCAGACCGGCTCGTAACCGGCCATGTGCTCCAGAGTGATGTCCCACCCAATGGCGTTGGCCTCCTCCACCAGGCGCTCGGCCCAGCGGCCCGACGTGAAGTAGTCCGGGCCCTCCTCGGCCGAGCGGATAAGGGTGTCAGCTAGGTCGGGGCGCCTCCAAACACTCCCCGCAGGTATCTGGAATCCGCCTGGGGCGAAGTGTCTCCTGCCGCTGGGGAAATACGTTCTGCCTTCCAGGGTGCTGCTTCTGCCCCCCGCTCCGCCGTACAGCAGGGCGTACTCCCAGCTGGTGACTATGTGGCCGTCCCTGGCGGCCTTAACAGCCGGCTCTACTAGGTTTCTCCACTCCATGGAGCCGAACCTGTGAAGCATGACCTTTAGGCCGGCGGCTGAGCCGGGGATGGCCGCCGCGGTCTCCTTGGCGTAGGGGTGGGGGCAGAAGGGGGCCAGGCCCTCCGGTAGGGTGGGGGACGCGTCCATGAAGTGGCTGCGCCCCGCGTCGGCGTCCCAGTAGAGGAAGCTGACAGTGCCGCTGTGGGTGGTCATGTGGGGCTCGTATACCGGCCCCGCTAGGCTACCCGCCACGGCGGCGTCCACGGCGTTGCCGCCCTTTCTGAGGACCTCCACCATGATTCTGCTGACCTCTGGGTGGCTGCTGCTCACCACCCCGTGCTTGGCTGTCACCACCTCCTTGGGTCACTGCTTGGGTTCTATGTGCATCATCCCTACGTGGGTCAACCCCTTATATGAAAACAAGGAGCCGTCCAAACCTTCAATACTGTCTCCACGCAAGGCTAACCCATGCCGGACGAGCGGACTCCCCCCAAGTGGGTGTACAATAGAAGGCCGCCGTCAGACGACGCATACTTCGAGAACATGAGCCGCTGCGTCTTCCAGGCGGGCCTAAGCTGGAGGCTCATGGCGGACAAGTGGCCCAACTTCCAGAAGGCCTTCGACAGGTTCGAGGTGAGGAAGGTGGCGGGGTACGGGGCCGACGACATCAGGAGGCTGAGCGAGGACCCGGGGATCATCAGGAACAGGTCCAAGATCGTGGCCACCATCGAGAACGCCAGGGAGTTCGAGAGGGTGGCGGTTGAAGCCGGTGGCTTCCAGAGGTGGCTTGATGGGATAGACAAGGACAACAACTATGATCTGGTGGTGAAGCGGCTGAAGGCCAGGTTCCGGAGAGTGGGCCCAAGCACCGCCCACATTTTCCTGTGGAGCGTGGGTGAGCCCATAGAGTACGAGCCCGAGATATTCACTAGGCGGCCCCGGGAGATAGTCTGACCCGAACACTGTTCCCTTTCACGGTTCTCTCACATCTTTTCTTATTATTGAACCCTATCCGGTTTCCAGTGCAAGCCTAGATAACATATCTCCGGAAA
>DATKWY010000004.1:0-8711 GCA_035529295.1 Candidatus Desulfaltia sp.
AGGCCGTCCACCACTCCCTCCGGCGTCTTGATCCTGCCCTTGAAGGTCTTGTGGCTGCAATGCTCGCTCATGGTCTGGTCGAAGGTCTGCAGCTCGATGTCCGTGGCCCTTCGCTCCCTGAGCAGGTAGTGGTCCCTGATGTACCTGAGCTCCTCCAGGCTCAGACCCAGGCCCAGCTGCTCGGCGACTTCCTTCAGCTCATGGTCTCCTGCGTTCATGAGGTCCACCAGGTGGTGGCTGAAGGGCTTACCGCTCGGTGTGACCCTGCTCATCGGTCCTCACTTATCTCGAACCTGTAGTCGTCCTTGGTGGGGTTGGTGAGGAGCCTCCTGCACATCTCGTCCACTAGGGTCTCAGCCTTCTTCCTGTCCCCGGCCTCGAAGCAGACCTCGTAGGCCTTGCTGGCCCGGACGCTCTTCACGGAGTACCCCAGGCCCTTCAGGGCCTCCGCCGTGGTCTCCCCCTCGGGGTCGCTGTAACCCTTCTTGAGTGTGACGTACACAAATGCTTTGAACTTCAATTTTCATCCACCACTAGTCACGCTGGCAGAGAGCCTTGCATGTTGGCCCAACCACCAGCCACGGATATTTAATGAAAGTGTCAATATATAAAATATTTTACCCACAAAATAACAACATTATTGTAAATTACGTGGTTTTGTTACATACTACCAAATGACTCTGAAAAAGAAAAAAGAAGCCGCCCCCGTTGAGCAGGCTACCCGCTCAGCAGGATAGCGACGATGAGTCCATAGATAGCGAGGCCCTCGCCGAGAGCTACGAAGAGGAGTGACCAGATGCTCAGCTCCGGCCTCTCCACCAGCATCTCGGCACCTGCTTTCGCGGCGACCATGATACACAGAGCTGAAGCAAAAGCAGCCCCAATCATGGTAAGTGCACCGGTCAGCAAAGGCCATGCAGATTCAGGAATCATGCCACCTTCACCTCCTCCAAACAATATTACGATCGTAAACAGTAAATTGACAACGACAGTAAAACCACCGAAGGCGTTCAGGCTAACACCCCAGACCGGCGTGCCCTTCCCCTCCATCTCAGCCGAAGCGTTGATGATCGATCCCTGGATCATAGACCACGCCGCTGCTAGAATGCTAGCGCCGACAATTATAGCAATGGGTAAAAGTTCCACTACTCTAATGCCTCCATGTTTTCTGCGTTGTGAGATAACGTGATTTCACAGTCGACTCTCACCTTTTCTCACCTAAGTCAACCTTCTATACATAAATATCTTTTCTACGACAAGCTGTTTTATAAAAACGGAAAAATGATAAAGGGTTTGCCGTGTGAGGCTACTCCTTTATCTGGAAGGGCTTGAAGCGCACACCGGTCCCGTGGTAGAACTTGCCCATGAACTCATAGTACAGCAGCCTCAGGCTCTGGACGCTGCTGGACACGAACTCGAAGCTGAGGGCTATTATGTTCATGATTATCAGCGCCACGAGTGGGTTTTGTATGGCGTGGCCCATGGCCTCCCCGGCTCCCGCCAAGCTGGCGTGGGCCAGGGCGAAGGCCGCGATACGCAGGAAGCTGAACAGGTTTGCCAGCCCCTCCACGAAGGTCATGAGGAGGCCGCCGACTCCTTCGCCCACTGCCTCTATGCTTACACCATGACCGTGCATCAAGGAGTGAAGCACAGGCTCAAGGAAGGACAGGAGCATACCCGCGATCATGAGCTTGAATGGCCAGTTGGCTACCAGCAGCATGACGTTGAGGCCCTCCGTGAACATCCTTCCCGCTGACAGGTACAGGCCTAAGACGTAGAGGCCCATTCCGAAGCCGTGCTCGCCCAGCATGCCCACGTAGTTCTTCTCCTTGTAGGAGTTGAAGGCCCCCAGGAGTGAGCCGAAGATGACCTCCACGGTGCCCACTAGGAATATGAGGTTCATGAGCTTGCCTATCTCGTAAACCGGGTTGGGCATTATCGGGTAGAGGAAGGGTAGCTCTATGTGGGCTGCGTGGAGCCAGTTGCTTATCGCGTGCTCCACTAGGAAGACGCTGTCGTATAGGAACCCGAAGATGATGGCAGCTATGCCCATGGGGATTAATAACGCCGTCAGGTACCTCATCATCCCCTTATCGAATCTCCTGTGCATGGTGATGCCTATGAGCAGGTATAGAAGGCCCTGCCCAACGTCACCGAACATGAGGCCGAACTGGAAGCAGAACACCAGCACAGATATGTATCCAGGGTTCAACTCTCCTGCTGAGGGCCAGCCCCTGAGCCTTGTAAGTATCCATGCAGGCTCCAGGAAGCCCGGCATCTCCAATGCGGGCGTCGGGGCGTGGTGGTCGTCGTGCTCGATCTCCGTGATCTCGACGAAGAGGGTCTGCCCTATGGCGCTCTCCACCTGTCCCACAGCTTTTCTCAGTTCAGGTATCTTTCTCTTGGGCGTGTAACCTTGGATTACGCTGATGACCTTACTTCTCAGTATGGGGGACGACGTCCTTGAGAGCGTCTTCAGCATGTTGACATAGAAGCTGATCTCGCCTAGGACCGCGGCCTGGTCCTTCTGGAACTGGGCGATGGCGTCTTTGTGCTTCTGCTCGTTTTCCCCGATCTTCCCCTCGTACTCCTCTTTCAACACCTGTACGCTTTGCTGATGTTTATTTTCCAGTACGCGTTCAGGCGTCTCATCCTCTGGAGTCTTCCACTTTTTATCGATCTCAGTGAGTTGAGCTCGGTACTTCTCGATGGCCTGCTGTCTCCTAGCCGGGTCCAGCACGAGGATGACGTCTCTGGGATCGAGGACATCAAAAATGTCCCTTATCTCAAACACGAGGAAGAGGGCATCGATCCATTTACGGCTCTCCTCTGATCCAAATATGAATAGGAGACTTTCCTCCTCCGATATCTTGGACGACTTGGAGTATGTGTCCGGGTACCTCTTCAGGTACTCGTTCATCCTAGGTATGATATCGCTCTGAACAACGCCCACGGCGAAGCAGTTCTTCAGTTCCTCTGGCTTCAGGGCCTCGATGGATTCAAGTTTCGCCTTGAGGGTCACCCTCTCATTCCACTGCTCAGACCTGGCCGCCTCAAACTGATCCTTCTCCTTTCCAAGCTTTTCTTGAAGTTCATTCACTAGCTTGTTGTTTCGGAGATGATAGTCTTCCTGGCCTGCCCTGAACTTCTCGATTAAACTAGTGGCTTGGTTGATGAGCTCCTCAACCTTTCCCTCAGGGTCAAGAGCGAAAGTCCTTAACTTGTCCGCTTCCGGCGTCACTCGCTCAACCGTCATGTCACCCAAGCCTAGTGGCTCAACAAGGCGGGTTTGGACTCGCTGGTAAAGTTCCTTGTAGTCCACCTCTTGCGCTAAGGGCGTTCTGAGTCCATCAAATTCGTCCCCGGTGACGGGTTTAAGCTGCGTCACCCTGGCCTTCCCTAGGGATTCCAGAACCAGGCCCTCATACTCAGGGGGAGTGATGATGGTGACCTTCTTCATCAAAGTGATTCACCTATATGGATTTCTTTTTGATAAAAAGGTTTCCTAGTAAGATGCTAATATTAGTTACCCTATTTGGCCCATAAAAAAAGATGTTTTACCTATTTTTTCCTCAGGAGTGGACTGAACTGGGCCAGGGAGGTCAGGGTCACCGCCCGCACCAGGTCGGTCTCGGACACGATGCCCACAAGCTTCTCCCCGTCGCATACAAGGAGCCTCCGGACCTTCCTGTTCTTGAGGGTCCTCATGGCCTCCAGTATGGGCGTGTCCTTTTTCACTGAGATGAGGGGGCTTGACATTACCTCCCTCGCCTTGCACTCCCTGGGGTCCCGGCACTTCACCAGTACTCTGCTCAGGAGATCGCTCTTGGTGACGATCCCAATGGGTTTCCCGTTCTCCACGACGATGATGCTGCCTATGTTGTGCTCCAGCATCACCTCGGCGGCCTCCTTTATGGAGGCCTCCCCGCTGATGGTGATGAGCTCGTTGGCGATGTCGGCGACGACGGATGGGAACCTCTCCAATCTAGCTCACCTCGCCTTTTTTCGGAAACCCTGCGCGGATGAGAGTAGTTGTGGCCTCTACGCCATCTATTGTACGCAGCTTGCTGAAGACGAAATCATCCAAGTGCTCCAAGGACTCGACCTCCACCTTGATGATGATGTCATACTCCCCGTAGGTAGTAATTACCTCCTTCACCTCGGCGAGCTCCTTGATCTTGTTGTAGACGACAACATCCTTGGCTGGCTGAACCCTGGCAAGCGTGTAGCTAATCACCAACTTTAACCTGTCCCCTGTTACTCATAATAAACAAGTAGTAAAGAAAATTTAGGTTTATAGGTTCTTTACGGCTACAGTAAGCTCCTTAAGGCCTAAATCGTCCATGACCTTCGTCACAGCGAAGGAGTCCACTGTCGCCGCGGCCCTGATCAAGGTCTCTATACCCGTGGGGGATGCGAGCTGGTCCTGTCTCCACAGGTAGATGATCTTCTTGGTCATCTCGGTGGATACCGCGTCCTTCTCATCCGAGTCCAGGATGATGGACACCAGCTTGTCTGACAGGGTCTTGTACAGGGACACCGGGACTTTGTTTATGGCTTCCATGTCGGTCAAACATACAACATCTGTTGATGGATATAGCAGGTTTCATTAAGAAAAACATAGAACAGCTGCGAAAACATGGGATTTCTTTAACCATATTTAATGTTTTCAACAGTTTCTTTAACGGTTCCACCAACACATTGTATATATATATTATAATTACTATGCCAGGGGGTGTGTTTTTAACATATTTTTGTAGAAATAGCGCAATCCTAAAAATCTCTTCAATTTTGTTATGGAAAACACATAAATAATTGAGGAAAACATAAATCAGATTAAAGAATCTTAAAATATGCGTTCAGCTAATAATAGATCGAACAGGCATGTCCCTCGACATTCTCGACCTAAAAATAGTGAAATGCTTGACTGAGGATGGCCGATGCACCTATAAGAAGATCTCGGAGGAAGCCGGTGTAAGCGAGGCCACTGTGAAGAACCGCATAGACAAGCTCATGGAAGCGGGCATAATTAAAAAGTTCACAGTTATAATGGACTACCACAAGCTCGGCCGGGCCATCAAGGCTTTCATAGGCCTCAGGATACAGCCCGCCAAGCTCCCCCAGATCGTTGAACACATCCAGAAGAACCCGGACGTCCACGTGCTGTACCGCACCAGCGGCGACGTCGACCTGCTCATCGAGGTGATCTTCGAGCAGATGGAGGACCTGAACAAGTTCCTAGAGTCAGAGCTCGCCCTCGATGGCATACTGGGGACCGTGGTGACCATCGTGATAGGGCCCTACAAGAGGTGCCCCTGGACCGGCCTCTAGATCCATGCGTCCTCTTTGGGCTCGGTCACCTTGAAGATGATGAGGTCCTTTATGTTGGTGAAGTGCTCCTCCAAGTTCACCTTGAACATGGTCTCCAAGTAGCCCTTCAGGTACTGGGGGGGCACCGCCGCGTTCTCCACCTTGATCTCGTCCTCTATCTTCTTGAAAGTACCCCACCCCATGTTCTGGAGCTCGTTGAGAACCAGGGGCCAGTTAGCCTTCTTGGTGAGGTTGATGTCCCTGAACTCCGGTTTCAGCACCTTCCGTTTGAGGGCCGTCATGCTCCCCACCCTGTAGGTCTCGTACTCCGTGAGGGACTCGAAGAGGTCCAGGAGCATCCCCCTGTCCATCATGATGACCCTGTTGTCACCTATGCGGTAGATGTCGGGGAGCCAGTCATGCATGGAGAGCTTCCTGAAGAGGAGCAGGGCCTTGTGGAGGGCCTCGTTCTTGTTCTTGATGTACCGGGTGCGCTCCAGGAACTCCAAGTAGTTGTACAGGTCGTCATCGATCTCGACGCTGAACTCCCTCATGATCCATCCACCTGCTTACCCTCACTTAATCAATAAATCTTCTGAATCATTATTATCACTATTCTTGCTGAGGCTGTCTATCCGTTTGATCAGGAAGTAAACGAGTAGGCTATACTGAACAAGTAGAAACAGGATCGCCCCAAGGGCGACCAACATGTTGCCTGGTCTCTTATACCAAATTAGACCCATGGCGATGAACATTCCCGCGATGGGGAAGCTGAGCAGCACTATTATGACTTGGCGGTTCGCTTTCAGTATCTCACTCATGCTGGGCTTCTTCTTAGCCAAGTAAATCCCATGATATCGGGGTTATAGAGAAAAAAAGGTTATGATCTTTCCACGAGCCGAGCCTCGACCGGTTTCACGGTTATGATGGCGCGTCGGTCATCACTCAGCGGGGTGAACCAGAACCTCCTCTTCTGGGAGGGCCTCCAGTAGAGGTACCACCACCTCCACTTCCGGTCCACGAAGCCTTGGTCGGCCAGGGCGGCCATCCCCTCGATCTCGTAGAACTCCCCCTCAGTCTGGGCGGGGAATGTCACCAGCACCCTGGGGTTACTCTGAATGTCCTTGATTTTTCTCGTTCCCTTCTCTGTGGGGAACCAGATTTCGCCGTAAGGGCTCTCATTGAAGTTAGTCATCTGTCTGGTGTTCTCCTTGTCCCCGTCGAAGGTGCTCAGGAAAACGACTCGAGCGTCCCTGAAAGCCTCCTCTAAACCATCAATCCTGTTCATGGTAAACGCTCCACACGGATACAGTATCATCGGAGCGGGGTTTAAAATTAGTTTACCCTGAGATGGCCGCAACCTGCTCCTGCTGCTTCTCCACGTCTCTGAGGGTCTCCTCCAGGCCCCTGAGCCTGTTCCTGAGGGTGACCTCCGTGGTGCCGGCGGCCTCAGACACATCCTTCTGTATCCTCCTGTCACCCATGTCCAGACACGCCATGTAGAGAGCAGCGGCGGCCAGGCCCCTGGGGTCCTTCCCTGACAGACCCTTAACCCGCTTTGCCTTCCTAAGGATGTCCACGGCGCGCTGCTCCGTGTCCCTCCTGAGCCTGAGCTTGGAGGCGATGCTGGGGATGAACTTCATGGGGTCATCTACGGGCATCTTGATCCTGAGCTCCCTGAGGAGGAGCCTGTAGGTGCGGGAGACCTCCCCCTTTTCTCTGGTGGAGGCCTTGGTGATCTCCTTGAGGGGCCTGGGCACCTTGGACTGGCGGCAGGCCGCGTACATGCTGGCGGCTACGAAGGCGTCGATGCTCCTGCCCCTGATGAGGTCCTTCTTCAGGGCCCGCCTGTATATGAGGGCCGCAGCCTCCTTCACGTTCTGTGGCAGGTGGAGGGCCGTGCTCATCCTGTCCAGCTCCGCCATGGCTATGCTCAGGTTGCGCCTCCACGTCTCGTCAAACTTGCTCCTGTTGTCGTACCTGCGGAGTCTGTCCATCTTTATCCGGGTCTCGTCCTTTAGCCTGTTGCCCTGGGCGTCCCTGTCGCCCTTGAAGACGGTTGACAGGCCCTTATCGTACAGTGAGTAGGAGATGCCTAGGCCTGTTCTGCTTCTGGCGTTCTTCTCGTCGGCCGTGAAGGCTCTCCACTCTGGGCCTCTGTCTATGGGTGACTCGTCTACCACTAGTCCGCATTTGGCGCACACTGTCTCGCCGTTCTCTAGGTCGTGTACCAGGTTCCTGCTTCCGCAGCGTGCGCAAGCGGTGTTTATATTTTCGCTCACTGTGGTTTACCTCGTTAATTAAAACAATGAGAACTTATGGATAATTTACCCATACGTAAATTATAAATATTCCGCGGCTTTATAAGCATTTCGAGAAGCCCATGCCCAAGCCCAAAGGAACCTGCGGCGCCACGAAGATGAAGATACTCGCCATCATGGCCCTAGACACAGGCATGGGCAAGGAGTCCTATGGGTACGACATCTGGCAGAGGCTCAAGGAAAGCTTCTACACCTACTTGGACGACAACGACGTCCGCAACGTATACCACCACCTCAACGACCTGTGCAGCGTGGGCTACATTGCCAAGTGCCGGGAGGACGAGGAGTGCCCCAAGTGCTACTACGCCCTGACCCCCATGGGCAGCGGCCTAAGTCACCGCTACCAGCGGTTCCTAGACATACTTGAAAGCACGGCCGCATCAGGCTCAGGCTAGATATAACCCAATTCTCACGGTGTCCCCCGTGGATAGTCCCCTAACGGCGTCAGAGAGCACGCTGAGCCTGAGGGTGTCCTGGTTCAGCTTCACAGTCACTTGGGCCTCATCGCCTTTGACCCTGAACGACTGGATGACTCCCTCAATGGGCTCCGCATCCTGTACAGCTGAGACCCTGGCCAGGGTTTCTCTCAGCTTATCAAAGTCCTCCACCAGGCCTCTGCCCAGCTCGGTGGTCTCGGTGCTTCCACCTCCCAGCCTTCCCCCCTTGGAAGCAGAGATGAGTGGCTCACCGAGGGTCTCCTCCGCCCTGCGTATGAGGCCCCACGCGTAACGGTAGCTCATGCCCAGGCTCTTGGCGGCCTCCTTCAGGGTCCCCGTCTCATCGATCCTGGTGAGGAGGCTGAAGACGCCAGGCCCGAAGACGTGGCCTTCCTCTGTCTCCAGCCAGAGTTTGAAAGCCGGCCTTGTCCTCTTCATAGCTAGCTTGATCGCTTGATGGTTGATAACGTTAAGGGTCGCCGTGTTTGTGTGTAGAGCCCCACACACATTTTCTTAATACTCTGCTCCAGAAATATAGTTCAAACCCAGAGAACTGGATTAGTCAAGTCACGGAGAAATTGAAGATGTGGAATAGACGCAGAGGGATGACTGGTCTCGAGACCGCCATCATTCTAGTAGCTTT
>DATKWY010000005.1:0-5241 GCA_035529295.1 Candidatus Desulfaltia sp.
CAGTGGCGTCGGCTTCACGAGGAATTCTTTGCGGAGGCTCCACGCCAGGTCGCTTAGCTCCCGGGCCATTCTGTCCGCCAGGGCCTGGTCGTCGTTGGTGTGGACTATGAAGCTCATCCCCGCCTCGGGTATGTCGCTCCAGGGGAACCCGGCGGCCACGGTTATGGCCTCGACGCCGGGTATGGCCTCCATCCTGTGAGCCTCCTCTATGAGCCTCTTCATGGGGTACCTGCCAGTGAACTGGACCTGGAGTGCCGGTAGCATAGGGGGCTGCGTGAACCCTGTAGCGGGCTTGAGCCCACCCTCCAGCATCTTCCTGGTCAGGTTCACGGCCTCGACGCCCCTGTCATAGCCGTCCACGTGGGGATAAGTATCATAGCCGATGAGTAGGTCGGCGTTCTCCACCATCTCACGCGTGTAGTTGGCGTGGAGGTCGAAAGTAGCAACAAGGGGCCGCTTACCCATGACCTTCCTGGCCTCTTTCAGAATCTTGCCCTCTATGTCGGGGTACTCCTCGCTGACGCCCGCGCCGTGGAGGTGCAGCACCGCCGCGTCCACCTTGCCCGCCTTCTTGATGCCGCTGATCAGGTCCCCCAGGAGCTGATTGAAGGCCTCCTTTGTGATGGTGCCCGACGGAGTGGCCGATGCGTGGACTGTGGCGATCAACTCGAAGCCGTTCAGCCTGCAGCCTTCGATGATGCCGCCGGCCTCGGTCTTGGTACCCTCGAAGTGCTCGAAGACCTGGTCCCCGTGGAAGAGGTGTCTCTTCTTGAACTGCTCGATGTCCGTGCTTATGTTGGACAGGACATTGGTCTCGTGGGATATGGTCCCAGTTACTATCCTCATAGGTACTGAGTGGCCCCGACGGGGAATAACGTTAACGGTTGTAGAAGAACCGGCTGAGGCTCTGCTCCTTCTCGGGCTCACCCTCGGCGCTGGGGAGTACGCGCTCCAAGTTCAGGAGGAACCGTTTCCTGTCTAGTCCGCCCCCGAAGCCCCCTATTCCCCCATTGTTCCACACCACCCTGTGGCAGGGGATCACTATGGAAAGAGGGTTCTGGCCCACAGCGTTACCCACGGCCCGGGACGCGCCGGGTTTCCCCATGTCCTTCGCTATTAGACCGTAGGAGGTGAGCCTGCCGTAGGGTATCTTGTAGATCTCCCTCCAGACCATCTTCTGGAACTCGGTCCCCCGGATGTCGAAGGGCTCATCATATGTCATGGGCTTGCCCTTGAAGTACTTCTCCAGCCAACCGCTCAGCTCGTCGAGCCGGCCGGGCCTGTACTCGGGCTCAGTGTCTATCTGCCGGTCCAACTCCTGGAGAAAACGGTCCTCGCCGCAGGGCAAGTTAAGCCTTATCAGGCCTGTGCTGCTGGCGGCGGTCCATATCTTGCCAATCGGCGAGTCTATATCGCAGTAATATATTTTCTCCATGAACCCACCATTGAGCCTGTATACTAAGGGATCAAAGACGCCGCGTGAGCTTAAAATAGTGTTGGCGTCCACGTCGCCCAGGAGGATAGGGCTGCTGAGGCAGGTTGGGCTGGAGTTCACCGTTGTGGACCCGGGCGGGGACGAGGACAGCGCCCACCCTGATCCCAGGAGGAGGGTCATGGAGAACGCCCTGTCCAAGGCGGATAGAGTGGCTGAGCGCAACGGGGAAGCCTTGGTCATGGCCGCGGACACGGTCGTCTACATTGACGGAGTCATCCTGGGTAAGCCTAGATCAAAGGATGATGCAGCCGCGATGCTGAGGAGGCTCTCTGGGAACGTCCACAAGGTCTTCACGGGCGTCGCGGTGATCCATCCGACGGCTGGTCGGTTCGTAGATTATGAGGAGACCCTGGTTCACATCATAGGGCTTTCGGAGGAGGAGATTCTGAGGTACGTCGAAAGCGGGGAGCCCATGGATAAGGCGGGCTCCTACGCCATCCAGGGGTACGGGGCGGTATTCGTTGACAGGGTGGTCGGGTGCTTCCATAACGTCATGGGGCTGCCGCTAGCCCTTTTGACGAAAATGTTACGTGATGCTGGTGTGGAACTCCTGTAAATCTATATTTTTCGTCGAACAGAAGCCAAACTCAATAGGGATATATAGCCTATATAATTTCTATAAAGCATGTTTTTAACTATACATAATCAGTTGTAAGGTAAACATTGGCTGAGAAATACAAGAACGCTCTAGGCTCAATAATATCAATATACTTCTTCGTGTCAGCCATAGTCCTCATAAAGTCCTCGGCCAAGATCATGGGGGTCGCCCTCGCCGAGAAGATCGTCCTCGTCATCAGGGACACAACCAGCGCGGTCTTCGCGGGCTGGATAGCCACCGCCCTCCTCCACAGCTCAGGGGCCTTCGACAGCATAGTGGTGGCCTTCACCTCCAGCGGCGTCATGCCCTTGAACCTGGCCGTGGCGGCCATCATAGGCGCCGAGATAGGGACCACGGTCACACCGTTCCTCATCTCAGTCGTCGAGAGGATGAAGGGAGACCACGAGAGCGAGGCCAGCTTCAACGTGACCATGAGCCACGTCCTCTACAACCTAGTCACCCTAGCCATGTTCTACCCCCTGGAGCTGTTCTTCGGGGTCTTCACCAACATCGCCACACAGGGAAGCAACGTATTCGTGAAGCTGCCGTGGCTCAACGCCGTGCCTGACATCCTGGACGTGGTTACGCCCTGGGTGGACCCCCTCCTCGACCACATCCCGCCCTGGTCAGGCATAGTCCTCGGGGCGCTGATCCTGATACTGGCCCTGGGGGCCGTGGAGAAGTACATGACAGCCATCTTCAGCATGCCCCGTAGCTGGAACCTGATCAGGTCCACATTCACTAGGCCGAAGAGGGCTTTCATTGCGGGGTTCCTGTTCACTCTGCTGGTGCCCAGCACCACGGTCATGGTGTCCCTGCTTGTGCCCCTTGCCACGAGCGGGGTAATCAAGGCGGACTACTATATCCTCCCCTATATTCTGGGGGCCAACATCGGCACCGTCTTCGATGTCATGATAGCCGCCCTGGCCACCGGTGACCCTATTGGCCTCGGGGTGTGGCTGGTTCACCTGGCTATCAATGTAATAGGGGCAGTAATTTTTATGCCTTTACTGAAACCATTCTCCTTGTTCACGAGGAAAGTTGCGCGTTTCGTGTCATCGTCACCGAAAGTGACACTTATAATAACAGCCGTTTTCCACATATTACCTGCAGCGATTATACTATACTACTATATGTCGATGTGAGAGTGGTTAGAGAAAGTATATAGAACAGTAACGCGGAATAAAGGTGGTAACAGAATGTCGAAGAAGATATTCGGCTGGTTCGCGCCCAAGAGAGGGGTCAAGGTCCTCCAGATGGTGGAGAAGCACCTGGCAATGACCCTCAAAGCCGTGGAGTCGCTACACACCATGGTCGAGGCCGCAGCCGAATGCGACGCTCAGAAATGCAAGACGTCCTACATGGACGTCAGCAAACTGGAGATGCAGGCAGATACCCTGAGGAGACAGATGGTGGAGGAGCTAACCATGAGCGAGATGTTCCCAGAGGAGAGGGACGACCTCATGGAGCTGGTGCGGGCCATAGACTGGATAGCCGACTGGAGCAAGGAGGCCGCCAGGATACTGAACACGATCCCCTTTGACAAGGCCCCGGGCGAGATCAAGGAGGCCACCCTCAACATGGTCAAGGCCGACGTGAAATGCGTGAAGGTGCTCACGGAGTGTGTGAAGGTTCTACCCAAGAGCCCCAAGGACGCCCTGAGCCTGGCCAATGAGGTGGAGATGATGGAGGAGAACATCGACGACCTCTACAGCATAGCGAGGAAGCACTTCGCCGTGCTGGAGTTCCCCGGGTTCACCGTGGGGGCCTTGATACTGTTGAACGAGTTCCTCGACGCCTTGGAGACCATCGCGGACTGGTGCGAGAAC
Source organism: Candidatus Desulfaltia sp. (assembly GCA_035529295.1). Taxonomy (GTDB): domain Archaea; phylum Thermoproteota; class Bathyarchaeia; order TCS64; family TCS64; genus RBG-16-57-9. Next base: position 3,923 of record DATKWY010000005.1, read on the forward strand.
ACTGCCGACATAGTGCGCGCTATAGCGGTACGTGAGCACTAGATAAAAGGGAGAAAAATGTTGTCTTGTTGAGGGGTTTATTCCTCGACTGTGATGGCCTGGTTGGGGCAGGCGTTGACGCACGCCATGCACATGATGCAGTCGTCGGCGCGGACGGGGTCGGCCTTGTCGTCAACCATCTCGTAGACGTTCATGGGGCAGATGTCGATGCAGACGCCGTCTCCATCACACTTGTTCTTGTCAACTATGACTGTGGGCATTCTTACCTCACTCCCCTTTACCTCTCCTAGAGTTTTTTAAACCTTTGCCGGGAACAGCAACGAGGTTTCGTGTATGTGTCTCCCTGTCTAGGACTGCTTCATGAACCGTTCAACGATCCCGGGTATATCTCCTGGCCTTTCGAAGGGGTGGATTCCCTCCATGGCCTCCAGCTTCCTCACGTTGTCCGCATCCTCTTTCCGCACCCTCAGCCTCAGTGATCGCCCGTTGGGCAGGATGGTGGTCGTCTCCCCCTCGTGGTAGTCCACAGGCATTATGTAGACGGGGGTGAAGCCCTTGATGGCCTGGACCGCCGAGTTGGTGAGCAGGGTGTCAGAGATTCCTACCGCTATCTTGGCCACCGTGTTGCTGGTGGCCGGGGCGATGAGCAGCAGGTCAAACTCCCCCAGCTGGAGCCTGCCAGACAGGAACGGCGTGTTGGAGTCCTTCTCGACCCAAAGCCTGTCGAATCCCGTCTCCAGCAGCTCAGCCGCCTTATAGTACCGTGCCACCAGCTGCCCGGCCTTGGACAGGAAGACTTCTATGGATAGACTGTCGCCGTACCCTTCCTTGAGCTCCTTCATCACCTGGATGGTTTCCTTGAACTTGTCCCCGCTTCCCGTTACCCCCCACGCAAGCTTCACTGTGTCGCACCCTCTTTCAGATACTTGCTCAGACGTTTCACCGTTTTCCTGAGGCCCCTGAAGCCCTCGTCGTCGGCCTTGACCCCCTCAAGGGAGTCCCTGGACCAGAAGGAAGCCCCTATGTTGGCTCCGAAGAAGCCCCCGCTAAGGGTGATGGCCCCGTTCAGGGTGTAGAAGATGATGATCTGCTGGATGGCCAGCTCCTGGCCCCCCGACCGGTCCCCGCCTATGGCCAACGCGATTCCTGCCTTGCCGCGGAACGCGTCACGGTTTCTAGCTAGGAGGGCCCGCGTCCTGTCCATCACGGCCTTGATCTGGGCGCTGACGCCGCCGTTGTAGACTGGGGAAGCGAAGATGTATGCCTTGGCCTCCTCGAGGAGAGGGTACAGTTCCTGCACGTCGTCGTCTATCACGCAG
>DATKWY010000006.1:0-7209 GCA_035529295.1 Candidatus Desulfaltia sp.
AATGGACGGCATTTTTGCATAGAATGGGATCGTGAAGGCGTGTTTCCGTGGCTCCTTTTAGCGTGGGGCGTTTGTTTCTGGTTTTTCTTGCTCTACCACCTCCTTCTTCCTGGGGCTGCTGTGCTGGTGTGGTGAGTGTAACGTTTTCCGGGGCGTGGCTTATACCCTCCTGAAGGGTATAAGGCGGAAAAAAAATTCCATCTTATGCTTCACACTTTTACTTCGGTAAGATGCCTCCGCACTCTTACCGGGACGATGCTCCGGAAAACGCGGTTTATCGAAAACCTCTCTACTTTTTCTCGTTGTGGGGGAAGGTGAAGGCCGAGGGGCAGATGTCGTTCAGGATGCACTTGCCGCATAATGGCTTCTTGGCGTCACAAACTCTTCTTCCGTGCTCTATGATGAGATAGTTGACGGCGTACCATTTTTCCCTGGGGAAGAGGGCCATGAGGTCCCGCTCTACCTTGTCCCTGTTCTTCTCCTCCGAGAGGCCCAGGCGGTGGCTGAGCCTGTCCACGTGGGTGTCCACGGCGATGCCCACCGATTTACCGAAGGCGCCCTGGAGGACGATGTTGGCCGTCTTCCTGGCCACGCCGTGGAGCCGAGTCAACTCCTCCATGGTGTCGGGCACCCTGCCACCGTACTCTTCGGCTATGACCTTGGTGGCCTCCTGTATGGCTTCGGCCTTCCTGTGGTAGAAGCCGCTGCTCTTGATGTCCTCTTCAAGCTTCTCCCTGGGTGCGTAGGCGTAGTCCGTGGCGGTCCGGTACTTCTTGAAGAGGTTCCGGGTGATCTTGTTGATCTGCTCGTCTGTGGCCTGGGCTGAGAGGATGGTGGCCACCAGTAGGTCCAGGGGTGTCTCGTGGTGGAGGACGGTGCCCTTCACGTCCGGGTACTCGGCCTCCAGGCGTCTCATGATCTCCAGGGCTTTCTCCTTGGGCTCCATAGGTTGTTATGGATGGTGGGCGGGATAAAAGCCTTGGAAGCCTTTATTATGCGCTGAACCCCAGCCGTCCATGAGGGCTCATGTTCTGGAGACGAAAGAAGGAGGAGAAGCCCCGTGAACGGCTGCCGCCTAAGCAGCGCTGGGTACCCAGCATACTGAAGTGGGGCGTGGAGCACCCCGGCATCGTCCACACGCTGCCGGATGTGAGCCCCGGGGACTGGCGCCTCAAGGTTGAGGGCCTCGTGGAGAAGCCCACGTTGTTTACGTGGGACGACTTCAAGGCGCTGCCCCAGACTGTCTCGGTGAGCGACTTCCACTGCGTGGAGACTTGGAGCGTCATGGACCAGAAGTGGGAGGGCGTCAGGTTCACGGACCTGGCTGAGCTTGTGAAACCAGCGAAGGACGCCCGCCACGTGTTCTTCGAGTGCTACGACACCTACACCACTGACCTGCCGTTGGCTGAGCTGATGGGAGACGACGTCATCCTTGCTCACAGTCTCAACGGCGAGCCTCTGCCCCAGCCCCTGGGGGGCCCCATGAGGCTGGTGGTGCCCCACAAGTACGCGTACAAGTCTCCTATGTGGCTCAGCAAGATGGTGTTCATGAAAGACAATAAGCTGGGCTTCTGGGAGAGCGGCTTCTACAGCGACACGGCGGACCCCTGGAAGGACGACAGGTACAGGAGACGCCTCTAGCCGCGCCGTCGCAAGTGTAAAATCCCCCTTGAGTCCCCTTGACTGTGATATCCATGGATTATGATTATCTAATCAAGAACACCACAGTGGTGGAGGGCACAGGCAAGAAGCCCTACAAGGGCAGCCTGGCCGTGAAGGGCGACAAGGTGGCCGCCTCGGGCGAAGTCAAGGGCGACGCCGCCCACACAATTGATGCTAAGGGTCTGACTGCCTTGCCTGGTTTCATTGACGCCCACAGCCACGTGGACTGGGCCCTCCTCTGGTTCCCCAAGACGGAGAGCCACGTCATGCAGGGCATCACCACCTTCGTGGGCGGCCAGTGCGGAGGATCGACGGCCCCGCTGGGCGATTACATCCAGGTGCCCTGGCTGCTGCAGGACCACCTGCAGGACCTGGAGCCCTACAAGTACTACCCTCGGACGCCCTGGCACAGGCTGGAGAAGGTCAACGAGTGGATGCAGAGCATCTACGGGTGGACCCTGGACTGGAGAACCATGGGCGAGTTCTTCAGACGCGTGGAGAAGACCGGCATCAGCATCAACTACGCTCCCCTCGTCGGGCACGGAACCATCCGGACCAAGGTCATGGGCCTGGACTATGAGAGGCACAGCACCCAGGCCGAGCGCGGCGAGATGCATGAGCTCATCCACCAGGCCATGCGGGACGGCTGCATAGGAATGAGCGCGGGCCTGGACTACGACCCCGACGTCTTCGCGGACCAGGGGGAGATGGTGGAGGCCGTCGCCCAGCTCAAGGAGTACGGGGGCGTCTACGTGCCCCACTGGAGGCGGACGGGGCGGAGGAGGGGCGTCAAGGCCGGCCACGTGGCCAACGAGAAGATCACGGCCCTCATGGAGTGCGTGGACGTCTATAAGCGGACGGGCGTCAGGCTTCACTACGCCCACCTGAGCACGGGGTGGGATACACACCCCACGGCGCCGGACGAGCTGGAGGCCGCCAACCTCAAGGTCACCATCGACATGATTACCCGGGAGAGCGGGGGCGAGCTGGACATCACCTGGGACGCCATCCCCTTCCTCATCAGGGGCGGCTTCGACGTCATGCCCTACCTGTGCAGCCTCCTAGCCCCCTGGCTCAGGGAGCTGGGCGGCCGCGAGGCCCTGGGTAAGTGGCTGGCGGTCCCCGACTTCCGTGAGGAGGTGAAGGACGCCATCAGGCAGGGCAAGTGGTTCATCAGGGTGGCCTACAACCCCAACACTAACCCCAGGTGGGCGGAGAACATCACCGTCACCAAGAGCAGGAGCCCCGGCCTGGACGGTAAAAGCATAGCCCAGATCGCCGCGGAGAGGAACGCGGACCCCTGGGACACCTACTTCGACATCATCGTTGAGGACCCTGACACCAGGGGCGTCACAGGCACCATGACCTACAGGCCCGCCTACGAGCAGTACTACACCCACTCCTGCGGCATGGTGGGCCTGGACACCCTGGTCCAGGACGAGAAGTTCGAGGCCAAGAACCCGCCCTACAGCCTGCCGGGGATCAACAGCTTCGCGGCGTTCCCCCTCTTCTACAAGACGCTGGTCAACGAGAGGAGGACCTTCACCTTGGAGCAGGCGGTCCAGAAGACAAGCGTCATGGCGGCCCGGGTCCACAACCTGAAGGGCAGGGGCACCCTGAGCCCCGGGAGCTACGCCGACATTGTGCTGATGGATCTGCCTAATCTGAAGGTCACGGCCGACGAGATCGAGCCCAGGAAGTACCCTGAGGGCATCAGATACGTTTTCGTTAACGGAGTGCCAGTTGTAGAGAAAGGTAAACACACGGGTGCCGCGCCGGGACGCGTCCTCACAAGGGATTAGCGGTTTTCACCCCCTTTTACCCTTTTTATGCGAATAATGACTGTTTATACTCGTCGATGGGTTCAGTTATTTAAAAGGAAAATCCTTTTAACCTTTCATCATGCTTACATTAGTCACCAGCGTAAAAAAACTAATGAGGAGTCAAAATGGAGAGATCTAACATCGTTTTCATCGGAAGGAAACCTGTCCTCAACTACGTCCTCGCATGTATGACGCTGTTCAAGAGCGGCCACGAGGAGATAATCATAAAGGCCAGGGGCCAAAGCATCAGCCGAGCGGTCGATGTTGTGGAGGTCCTCAAGAACAGGTTCATGCCCAACGCGGAGGTCGTGAATATCGAGATCAGCACCGAGCAGCTGCAGAGCGAGGAGAGGGGCACCTCCAACGTAAGCGCCATTGGCATATACGTCAAGGCATAAACGAAACGTGCAGAGTCTCCTGATGACCCCTCCGACGCGCCGGAGGACCCATCGACGTGCAGATACAGCTATGTGAGTTCTGTCTGAAGAGCGGGATGCTTTGCTCGAAGTGTCAGGCCAAGGTGCAGTCAGGGGAAGTCAGCGAACAGTATATGGAAGTAGCCAAGACTCTGCTGAGCATGGAGAACCAGAACCAGTTCCTGCAGAAGACTAGGCTCGAGAACGTGCTGGATGCCGGGGGTTTCCTGGTCCTGGTGGTCGGTAAGGGGGACAGCGCCAAGTTCAACTCTGCCCCCAAGCTGGTCCGGGACCTGGGGGACAAGTTCGGTAAACGAGTCCTCGTGATAGAGTCGGGGACCAAGGACCGCAAGTTCCTGGAGGACCTATTCGCCAGCCAGCACATAGTCACCATAAACATAATATGGTTACCCGACGGCAGTACCGAGACACGGGTGGTTTTGCAGGGCAGGGGGACCAGACGCCTCAGCAAGAAGCGGATACAGGCGCTCACATCCGTGGCCAAGAAGGTCCGTAACATGGATCTCAGGGTGGAGTACGCCTACTAGCCGCCAAACTTTTTATACGTTACATCGTTCTAGCCTCGTACATGCTGGGGTAAGCCATGTTGGATCGCACTTACATTGATGAGGCCAGTGGCCGCCTGGGTGAGACCGTCACCCTGGCTGGGTGGGTCAGCCGGACCAGGGACCTGAAGAACATACGGTTCATTGTGCTTAGGGACATGACGGGGGAGATCCAGGTGGTAGTCAAGCAGGATCAGCCTGAGCTGTTTGGGCTCAGCCTGGGCCGGGAGGACGTGGTGGCCGTCACCGGGTACCCTGTGGAGAGTAAGGTGGCTAACGCTGGGCTGGAGTTCGTGGCCCAGAGCATCGAGGTCATTAACCGCTCTGAGCAGCCGCTGCCGGTGGATATCTTGGAGAACGTGAAGAGCGACCTGGAGACGAGGCTCAACTGGAGGTTCCTGGACTTCAGGGCGCCTACCACCAACGCCATCTTCAGGGTCCAGAACGGCTTGTTGACCGCGTTCAGGGACTGGCTGAGCGGCCACGGCTATGTGGAGTTCCAGCCGCCCTGCGTCATCAGTTCGGCCACGGAGGGGGGCGCGGACCAGTTCGCCATCCCCTACATCGAGAAGATGGCTTACCTGGCTCAGAGCCCGCAGCTGTATAAGCAGATGTGTGCCATCAGCTTCGAGAAGGTGTTCACCATCACCCCGATATGGCGCGCCGAGAAGTTCAACACGCCGACGCACCTGAACGAGATCCGGCAGATGGACATCGAGCAGGCCTTCGCGGACGACGAGACGGTGATGGCGGTGCTGGAGCAGGTGTTGGCCTACATGTTGACGGCGGTGAAGGAGAGGCACGGCGACCAGCTGAGGCTCCTGGGCCGTGAGCTGAAGGTGCCTGAGCTGCCTCTGAGGCGGGTCACATACACTGAGGCCATCGAGCTGCTTCAGGGGGAGGGTGAGGGCATAGTGTGGGGTGACGACTTCACTAAGAGCCAGGAGCGGCTGCTCACTGAGCTGGTGGGGGCGGAGGCCTTCTTCCTGAAGGACTGGCCTGGGGCTCAGAAGGCGTTCTACGCCATGCCCTACAACAAGGAGAGTGAGCGGGACGCACAGTACCTGGAGGAGACCTACGGGTCCGTGGACATCGGTGACAAGATCGTCAAGGCCTTCGACTGCCTGTACAGCGGCATAGAGGTCAGCAGCGGCACCCAGCGCATCCACCTGCCTGAGCTGCTGAAGGAGAGGATCAGGTACAAGGGGCTTAACCCGGAGAACTTTGAGTACTATATTAGCGCGTTCCGGTACGGTGCGCCGCCCCACGCGGGGTGGAGCATAGGCTTGGAGAGGCTTACCATGACGGTGACTGGGATGCAGAACATCCGGGAGTGCTGCATGTTCCCCCGGGACCGGGATAGGCTGGTGCCCTAGTTGGCCAGGGAGAGTCCCTTCGATTACAAGATGGTCATCGTGGTGCGCACGGACCTGGGGATGAGCGTTGGTAAGATGATCGCTCAGGCTTGCCACGCGGCTGTGGCTTGCAGTGAGCAGGCTAAGAAGACGCACAGTAAGCATTGGGCCCGGTGGAGGGATGAGGGTGCTAAGAAGGTGGCCTTGGAGGCTGAGAGCTTTGAGGAGTTGAAGGAGCTGATGAGGAAGGCGGAGCAGCTGGATATTGTGTATGTGTTGATCCAGGACGCTGGGCATACCGAGGTGGCTCCGGGTACTACCACCTGCCTCGGGGTGGGCCCGGATCAGGCTCAGCGGGTGGATTAGGTGACGGGTAATCTGCCTCTCCTCAAGTAGCGGCCTGGTTTGGTTGGGTGTTAGGTTTTTTCTCGGTAGATGGTTGTTCCTGTTTTTCTGTGTGTGTGCACGTGGGGGGGAGGGGGGGTACCACCATCGCCATCGCGTTTCCACGGTTTCAGGCTTATTTTGCTGATCGGGGGCTTTCTAGGGGTCCTTTGGTGGCGGTGGAGGTTGGCGGTGTCCGCCGCGGGGTGGTGTTTGTCGGAGGGTGGCCTGGTGGCTGCGTGGAAGAATGTGAGTTTTTTGAGTTACTTTTAGCTAATTTTTCTTAGGCTTTCTGATGACTGAGGCTAGGGTGTCGGGTAGCTGGGTCAGGAAGTCTCCCAGCTCGGGCAGCACCAGCCTGTCCACGGCCAGGATGGTGGCCGCTATGCCTATGACGCCGAAGAGGAAGCTGATGGGGTAGTGGTAGGTCTCCACCGTGGGGCTGGTCACGAACCAGGTGAATGGGGGCACGTCGTAGCCGGTGAGGGCGACGGTGAGGACTACGCGGATCACGTTCATGGCGTATATTAGGGCGGAGCCCAGGACGACTCCGGCGGCCTTCCGGCTCCACGGGGCCCTCAGGGGCACCACGAGGCCGAGGATGACGCCCAGGACGTGGATGGCGCTGCACTCCCGGATTATGTAGACGTGGACGGGGCGGACGCCGCTGGTCAGGGACAGGGAGACCAGGCTATCTTCCACGCCGTAGGACGAGGCCATGCCCAGGGCGTTCATAGCCGCCGAGCTGGACTGGGCGGTGAGCAGCTCGGCCCACCGGCTGGGCACCCAGAGGAAGAGGGCGTAGAAGAATATGAAGGCCGCGGCGTAGACGGCCAGGTCCCGTGGGGTGTACTCGCCGCGGCTCATGGTGGAGATAACGCCCCGGCGTTATTGAAGTGTTACCCTGGCCCTGTGGGTCTCGGCTGTGGGGCCGAGCTTAACGTGTGTCTCCTCCACCTCGTCGATGGTAGGGGGCTTCACAGAGTCTATGTCAACCATCCTG
>DATKWY010000007.1:0-6999 GCA_035529295.1 Candidatus Desulfaltia sp.
TCCAGGGTGGCTATCTTGGCCTCGCCGCTGGTGAACTGGCTCACCGTCTTGAAGCCGAAGAGGCTCTCGTAGAACTTGAGGCTCTTTTCCAGGTCCTTCACGTAGACTCCTACGTGGTCTAGTTTAGTCATAACTTGGTCATGGTCTATGAGCGTATAAAACATGGGGGCCCCGAAAACGGGGCTTGTGCCTCTACTTCTTCCTGGGGTGGCTGAGCTGGGCGTGGGCCGCGGCCAGCCTGGCAATGGGCACCCTGTAGGGGCTGCAGCTCACATAGTTGAGGCCTATGAGGTGGCAGAACTCTATGCTGTTGGGGTCGCCTCCGTGCTCGCCGCAGATGCCCACCTCCAGGTCGGGCCTGGTGGCTCTACCCTTGTCCACGCCCATCTTCATGAGCTGGCCTACGCCTTCCCTGTCGATGACCTGGAAGGGGTTGCTGGGCAGCAGGCCCCTGTCCACGAAGTTGAGGAGGAACTTGCCCTCCGCGTCGTCTCGGCTGATGCCGAAGGTCATCTGGGTGAGGTCGTTGGTTCCGAAGCTGAAGAACTCGGCGCTCGTGGCGATCTCGTCGGCCGTCAAAGCGGCTCGGGGTATCTCTATCATGGTGCCGATCTTGAACTTCATGCTCATCTTGGCGTCCTTGAGGACCTTCTGGGCCACCTTGTGGAGCTTGGCGTACTCGGCTTGCATCTCGTTGATGTGGCTGGTCAGGGGGATCATGATCTCCGGGTGGACCACGACGCCCTTCTTTGCCTCGTTGACCGCGGCCTCCATGATGGCCTGGACCTGCATCTCCGTCAGGCCTGGGTACATGAGGCCTGCGCGGCAGCCCCTGAGGCCCAGCATGGGGTTGGTCTCCCAGAGGCTCTCCACCACGTGGAGGAGGTGCTCCTTCTCCTCCAGCTCCCGGGGGTTCTCGCCGGTGCATCTGAGCCTGGTGACCTCCTCTATGAGCTCCTCCCTGGGGGGCAGAAACTCGTGCATGGGGGGGTCGATGAGGCGTATGATGACGGGGTACCCGTCCATGGCCTCGAAGATGCCCTCGAAGTCTTTCCTCTGGAAGGGCAGCAGGTTGACCAGGGCCTTCTGGTACTCGGTGACCTCCTTGTTCTTGGAGAGCTTGGCCTTCAGCTCCTCGGCCTCCTTCTTGGCTTCCTCGTCGCCTTTCTCAGCCTGGGCCTCCAGGGCCTCCAGCTGCCTCAGCAGCGGGGCGGCCACCTCGCTGCGGAGGATCATGTTTACCACGTTCTCGCGGCGGCTGATCTTCTCGCCCTCCTGGTCGAAGAACATGTGCTCGGTGCGGCACAGGCCTATTCCCTTGGCGCCGAACATCCTGGCCCTGCGGGAGTCCTCGGGGTTGTCGGCGTTAGTTAGCACTCCCAGGGCCTTGATCTCGTCGGCCCAGTCCAGGGCCTGGATGAGCTCCTTCTCCTCCTCGAACTTGGGGTCCACCTTGGGGACCCTGCCCAGGAACACCTCACCGGTGGCGCCGTCGATGCTGATGACGTCGCCCTCCTTGACGGTGATGCCGCCGACGGTGAACAGGTTCCTGGCGTTGTCGATCTTTATGTCCTCGCACCCGGCCACGCAGGGTTTGCCCCAGCCTCTGGCCACCACGGCCGCGTGGCTGGTTCCTCCTCCGTGCTGGGTGAGGAAGCCCTGGCTGACGACCATGCCGTTGACGTCGTCGGGGGTGGTCTCGGGGCGGACCATGATGACGTCCTCGCCGCCCTTGCCCCGCTCCTCGGCCCTGTCCGCGTTGAAGATGGCTTTGCCCACGGCTGCGCCCGGGCTCGCGTTGAGGCCCTTGGCCAGCAGGGTGGCCTTCTTCTTGCCCTCTGGGTCGAACTGGGGGTGCAGGAGCTGGTCCACGTTGTTGGGGGTGATCCGCTTGACGGCCTCCTCCTTGGTGATTACGCCCTCCTTGGCCATGTCCACGGCGATCTTGATGGCGCTCCGGGCCGTGCGCTTACCGTCCCTGGTCTGCAGTATCCAGAGCTTACCCTTCTCGATGGTGAACTCCATGTCCTGCATCTCCCTGTAGTGGTACTCCACCTTCTCCGCGATGGCCTTCAGCTCGGCGTAGAGCTTGGGCTGCTGGGTGTGGAGGTCGGTCAGCTTGATGGGGGTCCTGGTGCCCGCGACCACGTCCTCGCCCTGGGCGTTGAACAGGAGCTCACCGAAGAGCTCATTGTCGCCGTCGCTGGGGCTCCTGGTGAATAGGACTCCGCTTCCGCTATCCCACCCCATGTTGCCGAAGACCATGGTCTGGACGTTCACCGCGGTGCCCATGGAATCGCTGATGCCCTCCACCCGCCTGTAGGTGCGGGCCCTGGGGATGTTCCAGCTGTTGAACACAGCCATAACTGAGCGTCGGAGCTGCTCCATGGGGTCCTGGGGGAACTCCTCCTTCAGGAGCTTCATGTAGAGCTTCTTCTGGCCCTCAACGGTCTCCTTGAGGCCCTTGACGCTGACCTCGGTGTCCCCCTTGACGCCCTCCTTCTCCTTCACCTTCTCGAATACGAGCTCAAAGTCGTGGCGCTCCTTGCCCATGACCACGTCGCTGAACATGGTGACGAAGCGCCGGTAGGCGTCCCAGACGAAGCGCCCGTCCCCCGTGAGCTCGATCATGGCCTCGGCCACCTTGTCGTTCATGCCTAGGTTGAGGACCGTGTCCATCATACCGGGCATGCTGACGGGGGCGCCGCTCCTCACTGAGACCAGCAGAGGCGCCTTGGCGTCGCCAAACTTTTTCCCCGTGGTCTTCTCCAGGGTCGCCACGTGCTTCTCGACCTCATCCCAGAGGCCGTCGGGGACCTTGCCCCCGGCCTCGAAGAACTCGATGCACGTCTTGGTTGTTATGGTGAACCCGGGCGGTATCTCTAGGCCCAGGGTCGTCATCTCGGCTAGGTTGGCCCCCTTTCCACCTAGGAGGACCTTCATTCCTTTGTTGCCTTCTGTGAAGTCGTAGACACGTTTCATCAACTTGGTGTCTCCTTGATGTTTTTCAGTGATGTAGTTCCCCCTTTTACCTTTACCGGTTTCAAGCAGTCTAAGCCCCAAAGAGCCGTGAGCGCCGTTCACAGGTTCCACGTGGTGCAACGAGTGCCAGTGACGTGTAAATACTAGGGAGGGGCGAGTAATTAGGCAAACATACACGGGTTAACCGGAACTTACTGTAAAATCATAAACTATCGTTTTTTCTCAATATCTGAGAAAATCAAGCCCTTTTCGGGGAGATAAAATCAAAAACAGTTATAAGGCAGGCTTTTTCCATATTCATAATTCTCCTGAGGGGTTCTTTGACAGCGAAACTGCGTTCTAAAGTAGCCTGCAGCGAGTGCGGCGGGGCCAACCTTCTACGAGACTACGAGACCGGTGAACTGGTGTGCCAGGGATGCGGCTTCGTGATCTCGTCAACGCTCATCGACCAGGGGCCCGAGTGGAGGGCCTTTGACCAGGAGCAGAGGGACAAGCTGCCCAGGGTCGGCGCCCCCGTGACGTGGACCATCCACGATAAGGGGCTGAGCACCACCATAGGCTGGCAGGACCGCGACGCGTCGGGCAGGAGGCTGAGCCCTGAGGAGAGGGCCCGGCTGTATAGGCTCAGGAAGTGGCACAGGCGGAGCAAGGTGTCGGACAGCACCCAGCGTAACCTGGCTCACGCTCTCAGCGAGATGAGCAAGATAAGCTACAAGCTGAACCTGCCCAGGAACGTCATAGAGACCTCGAGCATGATCTACCGTCGGGCCATCCAGAAGCAGCTAATCCGCGGCCGGACCATCCAAAGCGTGGCCGTGGCCAGCATCTACATGGCTTGCAGGCAGTGCGGGATCATCAGGACCCTGGAGGACGTGGCCTCCGCCGCCAATATCACCAAGAAGGAGGCCGCCCGCAACTACAGGTTCCTGCTCAGGGAGCTGAAGCCCACGGTGCCTCAGGTGGACCCCCAGGGCTACATCATCAAGATAGTGAACAAGCTGGCCTTGACGGGGGAGACGGAGAGACTGGCCATGCTGATACTCAACCAGGCGTCCGAGATGAAGCTCACCAGCGGCCGAGGCCCGTCGGGCATCGCCGCGGCCTGCATCTACATAAGCAGCCAGCTCACCGACGAGAGGCGGACTCAGGGCGAGATAGCCAGGGAGGCTCAGGTCACCGAGGTCACCATCAGGAACAGGTACAAGGAGCTCGCCCAGCGCCTAGAGTTTAACGTTCAGCTGTGACCCCACCCTTTTTCATTCACCGGAGCTTCTGTTAACCCATGCCTGAGCGCTACATCGTTTTCACCGGCAGGCCCAACGCGGGTAAGAGCACCGTCATCCGGGCCCTCACCGGCCTGAAGCTGCCCATAGGTAAGCGGCCGGGCACCACCACCAGCATCAAGAGGTACCCCGTGGCCCCGGGCCTTACCCTGGTGGACATGCCGGGCTACGGCAGCAAGGCCGGGGGCAGCAGGAAGTGGGAGGACATGACCAAGGACAGCATCCTGGACTTCATCGAGGACCACAAGGGCAGTATCGCGGCGGCTGTCCACGTGGTGAACATCACCACGTTCCTGGAGACGGAGGAGAGGCTCTCCAGGAAGGGCATCATGAGCCTGGACGTGGAGATGGTGGGCTACCTCAGGGACACCCTGGGGGCGCTCCCCTTGGTGGCGGCCAACAAGATCGATAAGGGCGGCGAGGATGAGGTGGTGGCCAACTTGGAGGCCTTCATAGCGGGTATATCTGAGAGCGATCCGGGTGCGAGGGACAGCGTCTTCCCGGTGAGCGCCAAGACGGGTGTGGGGGTGGGCAGGCTCAAGGAGAGGCTGGTGAAGGTCCTCCGGGACGCCGGCTACAGGGACCCCTTCGAGTACCTGAGAGGCTAAAGGTTATCTGGAGGCTTCGTTGAGATCATTTGATGTATAAGGCTGTCGGCGCTGTCACCAGGTACTGTGGCGTGGCTGCTGCCATCGTGGCGTGGGTGATCTTCGCCTACAATATCAGCGTCAACCCGTGGTTCCTTTTCTCGGAGCACGCCTTCAGTGACTTGGGTGGCCCCCTGGCCGCGGACCCCAACCTCTATAACGCGGGCATGATGGTTTCAGGCGCCCTCATAATTCTCTACTCCCTAAGATGCCTGGAGGACTCCAGTAACAAGTTGGAGACGGTGGGCGGAGCCTTCCTGGCAATGGCCGGCTTATTCCTGGTCTTCATAGGCGTCTACCCTTCGGGCACCAGGCCCCACGGCTTCATCAGCTACTGGTTCTTCGCCCAGACGGATCTGGCCATCGCGACCTGGGGCCTGGGGCTCATCGGCAGGGGTGAGAAGGACCTGGGAGTGGTGGTCGCCGCGTTAGGGTTCATCAGCCCAGTGGTGGCTTACATGGTGCCTTGGCCTTCCACGGCCATGGTGGAGGCCTTCGGTATAGTGGTTATGAACTTTTGGGTTGTGCTGATGCAGAGGGTTCACGGGTAGAGGGGGTTACTCTTCGTCTCTGGGCTTGGCCTCGTCGTCTTCGTCATAATTGGGGAAGCTGCCGTCCTCGTCGGTGATTCCTGCAAGCGTTATGGCGATCCGGACCTTTTCCTCGGGGAGGTAGGGGCTGTCTATGATCTGGGCCAGCCGGGTGTTTGCGCGTCCCTTCCTGAGGTACATTCTGTGGGTGCAGGCGTGGGCCATGACGTGGCCTCCAGCCGGCTTGTTGGGGTCTCCGTAGGCGGTGTCGGGCTTGGCCTGGACCTGGTTGGTTATGACCATGGCCAGGTTGAAGGCCTCAGCGATCCTCATCAGGTTGCCTAGGGCTCCGGCCAGTTTCTGCTGGCGCTCGGCCAGGGTGCCTCTGCCTATGTACTCGCCTCTGAAGTGGCCTATCATGCTGTCCACGATAACCAGCTTGACGTCGTGCTCCTGGCACACCTGGGGGAGGTTCTTGATGAGTATTATCTGGTGCTCGCTGTTGTAGGCGCGGGCTATGAGGATGTTGTTGAGTATCTCCTTGGAGTCGTATCCCCTGGCCTCGGCTACCTGGACTATCCGTTCGGGGAGGAAGGTGCCCTCGGTGTCTATGACGCATACGCGTCCTCCGAGGCCGCCCTCCTCCACGGGTCGCTGTGCCAAAACGGAAAGAGTGTAACATATCTGGGTCTTGCCTGAGCCGAACTCTCCGATGAGCTCGGTGATGACGCCGGTTTCTACACCGCCGCCCAGTATGCGGTTGAGTTCGTTGGAGCCGGTCCTGCAGCGATGCATGTGGCTGCGCATCTCCAGCATCTCCTGGGCTGAGACGAACCCGGGGTCTACCTTGAGGCGCGCCAGGGCGTTCACCTTTATGGCGGTGTCTACGCCCATGCCGGTTAGCTCCACGATCTCGCGGGGGGGAGTAACTGCGATGGATTCGAGGGTGACTAACCCGGCCTTGTGTAGCTTCTTCAGGGTGGTGCTGGCGATTCCTTCCAGGCTTCCGGCTTCAACTACCTCTCCCATAACACTCTCAGTAGCTTCCACGTGGGTCACGGCATTTAATGTGAACGCACATGAATACACTGGGGGGAGGCGGGTGAAAGTGGGTTGGGAGCGGATAATGATATAGTGGTGATGCGTCAAACCGTATATGATAGCGTTGTCTGAACTCAAGAAACTGAAAGAGGCCGTTAAGAAGACGGTGGAGGAGAAGAGGCCGCTGTTAGTTGACGTGGCCAGGTACCTGTACGAGAACCCTGAGCTGGGGAGTGAGGAGTATAAGGCTTTCGCGAAGCTGGCGGGGGTCCTGGAGGATCACGGCTTCAAGGTGGAGAAGGGTGTCTACGGGATGCCCACGGCCTTCGTGGCTTCCTACAAGGGGAAGAAGAAGGGGCCCCGGGTGGCCGTGCTGGCCGAGTACGACGCGTTGCCGGGCGTAGGCCACGGCTGCGGCCACAACCTGATAGCCGCCTCGGCCATCGGGGCCGGGATCGCGGTGAGCAGGGTGATGCGGGAGCTGGCCGGGGAGGTGCTGGTGGTGGGTACGCCCGC
>DATKWY010000008.1:0-5517 GCA_035529295.1 Candidatus Desulfaltia sp.
TCAAGATGGTGGTGGCCGGCGTCGCGGTGGCCCTCATAGCCCTGGCCCTCAACATCCACTAGTAGTAGACCCGGCTCATATCCACCCTGCCTCCCGAGAAGCATACGCCCTCCATCTCCAGTAGCCGCCTCTTCATCTCCAAGCCCCCCTGGTAGCCGCCTAACCCTCCATCCGCCCTCACTGCCCTGTGGCATGGAATGATTATGGGGAAAGGGTTGCCTGAAAGGGCTCCCCCCACGGCCCGTGCTCCCCCCGGGCACCCTATGTGCTCCGTGATCCTCTGGTACGTGGACACGTGGCCCCTAGGTATGCCGTACTCGGCAAGGAGCACCCGCCGCCGGAACTCGGAGCAGGTCTCCAAGGCGACTGCGTCTAAGCTGAAGTGCACGTCCTCGCCCGCTAGGAACCGTGATATGCTCTCAGCCAGTTGCCTGATGTTCGAGTCTGCCCCTTGTTTCGCCCCCGGGTAATCCTTCGCCATGGCTGTGTCTCTACCGGGAAGATAGATTCTGTTGACGGTGTTAGACTCGCCCCAGACAAGGGTGAACTCTCCGAAAGCTGTGGGGAACCTGTGGAAGCGGAGCCGGGTCATACCTGTTTGTTGGGCTACTGGCTATAATAGTAGCGGCCTGACTGCTTCTGCTCCCGGTCCAGCCTGCTGTCAGGCTTGTTGACGCGGGGCCTCTTGGTGTCGGGGTCCCTCCTGAAGGTGACCTCCATGATCTCCAGGAACCCGTTCATGCCGTCCTCTAGGCTCACAGGGTCGCCGGCGTGGCCTCTGACCCCGGTCTCGCCGGTGAACACCATGAGCTTGTCGGCTATGAAGTCCTGGGTGACTATGTCGTGCTCGACGACGAAGGCCGTGACGCCCCTCATCTTGGTGATGCGCCTTATGGAGCGGGCCATGGCTAGCCGCTCCTCAACGTCCAGGTACGCCGAGGGCTCGTCCAGGAGGTAGATGTCGGCGTCCCTGCTGAGGCACTCGGCTATGGCCACACGCTGCAGCTCGCCTCCGCTGAGGATCTCCACGTCCCTGTCCAGGAACCGTTTCACGTGGAGGGGCTCCAGGACCTCTGAGTTGTACCAGCTCTCAGTGAACTTGGTGCCAGCCGCCTTCCTGAGAACCTGCTCCACTGTTCCCTCCACCTGGGTGCTGATGTACTGGGGCTTGTAGCTCACCTTGATCTCAGGGTTACTCACCGAGCCCTCGGTGGGCTCCTCGACGCCTGCCAGCATCCTCATGAAGGTGGTCTTGCCTATTCCGTTCATACCCAGGATGCCCACAACCTCCCCCATGCCGATGCCTCCCGCCTCCACCTCTAGCCTGAAGCCGCCGTAGTCCTTCACCAGCCTGCTCCAGGAGAGGAGGGTGTAGGTCTTGCCCGTCTGCTCCACCGGCGGCTTCTCGTGGAACACTATGGGGCTGGGCCGGAACCTGACGTTCTCGTCGGGGATGTAGCCGTTGATGTAGATGTTGATGCCCTCCCGGACCGTGTGGACGTTGCTGACGATGCCGTAGACGTCGGGTTCACCGTAAAGGAGGAAAACGTCGTCGCTCAGGTAGTCCAGCACAGCTAGGTCGTGCTCCGCTGCCACCACCATCCTGTCGTCCTCTGCCAGCTGCCTGATGATCCTGGCGGCCCTCGTCCGCTGGTAGATGTCCAGGAAGCTGCTGGGCTCGTCGAACAGGTACACCTGGGCCTGTCTGATGATGGCTGTGGCTATGGCTACCCGCTGGAGCTCGCCGCCACTCAGCACATCCAAGTCCCTGTCCATGAGGTGCCTGATCTCCAGGTCGTCCAGGATGGTCTCCAGGGCGCCCCTCTCGTCCAGCCTCCTCAGGAGGTCGCCTGTCTTACCCTGAACCACCTTGGGTATCTTGTCCACGTACTGGGGCTTGTGGACGGCCTTGACGCTACCCTCGTAGACGCCCCTGAAGTACTCCTCCATGGGCTTGCCTCTGAAGTTCTCGACGACGTTCTCCTTCTCGGCCGGCTCCTCGTGTACACCCAGGTTGGGCACCAGTTCCCCAGCCAGTATCCTGAGGATGGTGGACTTGCCTGTGCCGTTCCTGCCCAGTATCCCCGTCACATGGCCCCTCCTGGGGGTTGGTAGCCTGTAGAGGGTGAAGGCGTTGGGCCCGAACCTGTGGATGTGGTCGGTCTTCAGCTCGTCGGGGAGGTTGACGATGCGCAGAGCATCGAAGGGGCACTTCTTGACGCAGATGCCGCAGCCGCTGCAGATGAGCTCGCTCACGTAGGCCTTGTCGTCGTCCCCCAGCCTGATAGCCTCCTTGCGGGTGCGCACCATGGGGCAGAACCTTATGCACACCAGGTCACACTTGTCCGGCCTGCAACGCTCCTTGTCCACGACGGCTACGCGCACCTTGGTTCACCTTTTGCGAATATTCTCAGCGCGCCTTATATAAGGAGTGAGAAGAACCCCGGCGCCTTCTCTGGTTTACAGCGTGGCAGCCATGAACTCCAATGCGAGCACCCCGAGGCACACTACCAGGGTGACTGGGGTGACCGTCAACCCATACCTCATGAACTCGGTGAATGTGACCCGTACCTCCTTCTCTCTCAGGATACTCATCCACATTATGCCGGCAAGGGCCCCTATGGGGGTGATATTGGCCCCCAGGTTGGAGCCGATGGTGGTCGCCAGGACCGCGGCCAACAGGTGGGCCTGCGAGACCGATACGCTGATGGGGACGTAGGCGACGGTCATGGGGATGTTGTTCAGGAAGTTGGCTGAGATGGCCGATGACACCCCGAATATGTAAATGTACAGGGCGGTCGAGTCCCCGGAAATTCCGCTGAAGAGGCGTCCGATGTCCCCTGTTACACCGTATAGCCTGAGGGCCTCAACGGTTATGAACAGGGCTAGGACGAAGGGGATGATCCCCACGGGCATCCTTTTCAGTGTGGAGGCGAGCTGGCCGCCTCTGCCGCCGTTACCGGAGCCGTTCGCAGCCGAGGCCGAGTCCTTGGCAAGCAGGATCACTAGGAGGGCTAGGGCGAACCCCAGTGAGACCACCCACATTTCTATCCCAAGGTACGGGGCGACGGCGAGGGCCCCTATGCACCCACCAAGGATGACTAGGCCCAGCATGGCGCCTCCTCTGTCTCTCAGAGCGTTTGAGGGGGCCAGCTCCTCCAGAACTGTGAGGGGCTTTCTTACCCTATCCCTGAAGATTATGTAGAGTAGGATCATGTTAGTCATGCCGGCGGTCACGGAGGGCAAGAACATCCACCCTAGGTACTGGTCGAAGCGGATGCCGAAGGCCGACGCCAGGAGTATGTTCGTGGGGTTCCCTATGTAGAGCATCATGCTCCACGTGTTGGCCGCGAAGAACTCGGATATCAGGTAGGGCTTGGGGTCTATGCCCGCGTTCTTACTGAAGTAGTAGACGAAGGGGGTGAAGGTTAGAATCACTATGTCGTTGGATGTGAACACCGTGAGGATGGAGACGATTATGTATAGTGAGAAGAAGAGGCGTCTGCCGTCTCCGCCCGCGAACTTTAGGGCGAGGCGGGCGCAGTACTCGAAGAACCCCGTGATGTCCAGGTAGATGCTCATGAACACCATGGAGAGGAAAAGGATCAGGACGCCGAAGGGGTTGAGTCCGCCTTCGCCCTGGAGTCCCCTCACTATCTGAGACTGATTCACCAGTCCGGAGGCGATGAGCAGCGTCGGCCCCAGGAGCGCGCCTATGTAGTAGGTTTCTAGCTTGATCCTTCTCGGGCCGAGGCTCAGGTGGACGCTGGGCTTCCTGAGCACAAGGTAGATCATGGCTGCACATGAGACCGCGAATATCGCCTCGACCGCCAGTTTTCCGTCCATTTCCCTGCAGTTAAGCCGCCCCAGATATAAACCATGTAGGCATTTCTAGGCAAATGCGCTTACCCTGGGAGTAGGGTGGAGGAGCCGTCCCCAAGGTTTTATGGTAGAGGCCTGAGTTTTGACGTGTCCGGGGCCAGGGCCCTGGTGAGGACGTCCTCCAGGACGCCTCTTTTGGCGGCCGGGTCGTACATGGCCTCCACCATGCGGTCGTAGTCGAGGTTGTTGATGGTGTCGGCCCCGGCGTCCAGGGCGTTCATGCTGAGGACCAGGGCTCTCTCCACGGGCATCCGCTCGGGGTTGATGTCTACTCCGTAGTAGCCGTCGTAGCCGTGGAGCTTGAAGACGAGGAGCGCTGCCAGCATCTGGTTTATGTCGAGGACGCCCACGTTGAGGTCCTGGTCGTAGTTGCCCAGGGGTTGGCTGTTCCAGTGGCTGTGCATGAGGCGGCCTTCTCTTAGCACCGAGGCGAAGCTGTAGGCCAGCTCCTCGTGGCCCATGAGGACGTGGCCGACCTCCGGGTTGAGGCCCACCAGGGCGTGACCCTCCTTGAGCAGCCGCGTGTTCTCCGGTGTCTTGAGCCTGGCCTCCACGTCCCGGGCCATCAGCAGGCCGTTGGCCGTGTTCCTGTATATGTTGTTGCCACGGGGCTCGTAGGGCTTGGGCTCCAGAGCCACCCGGATGCCTGGGACCGTGTCCATGGCCTCGGTCAGTGCCGTCTCGAACCTGGTCCACATGCCGTAGTAGTCGTGGCCGAAGGGGTTCTCGTAGCCGTCGATGCCGGGCCAGACCACGGCGAACTCGGTGCCCAGCTCCCTGTTGAGCTCAAGGGCCTCCACGGTGCGGCTTATGGCGTGCCTTCTGATCTTCTCGTCGGGGTTGCTGAGGCTGCCCCATTCGTAGCGGCGGTCGTAGAAGAGGAAGGGGATGGCCGTGATGAGCTTGATCCCAGTTTCTTTCTCCAGAGCCTTGTACAGGTGGAGGTTCTCGCGGTTGACCTCGTTGGGGAAGTGGGCCTCCACGGCGAACCCCGAGTCCACGTAGCCCTCGTCGTGCATCCAAGCGATCTTGTTGAGGGTGTCCTCTATGGTGCCCTTGTCGATGTAGGCCTCGTGGAACCTGCCTCCGCCGGGGTAGAAGTACCAGACCCCTGCGCTGTACTGGGGCTTGAGGGTGGTGGACTTGAGGTGGGTGAGGGTCTCCTCAGGGGTTCTGTGTTTTTTCTGGGGGCGTAGGTCATTCATGGTTGGTTGTCGGTGTGGGGGGTTAAATGGTTAACCCTGGCTTAGATGACGGTGGCTGGGTAGAATGTGATATTTTTTTGGATTGCATTTAACTAAAATATTTATGATGTGGTTTGCTTAGTCTGCGGGCTGGAGGCTTGATTTTTCATTGACATTATACCGTGTCGAAGAAGCCTCTTAGAGCTCTCATCAGTGAGTCATGTCGTCTCTGTATTTTCTTGTACTTAGCCGAGTTACCTGGATCGGGGTAGACCCTGCCGCCCTCGTCCAGTTTGATGAGCTCATCGGTGATCTCGCTCGCTGCCACCTTCTCTCCCTGGGCCCTTCTGTGGCACCACAGGGCCTGGATGGCTGCGCCGTACGCGGCTCCTTCCTCCTCGTGGAGTGTGACGACGTCCGCGTCGAAGACGTCGGCGGCAACCCTCCTCCA
>DATKWY010000009.1:0-3874 GCA_035529295.1 Candidatus Desulfaltia sp.
CATGGGATTTATCCTTTCCTGATGCTAGGGCTTGATGCCGCTGATCCTAACGCTGTTGAGGATCACCAGCAGGGTCAGGCCCACGTCGCCCAAGATGACGGCCATCCAGAGGGTGATGGCGCCCACGGCCGCCAAAGCCACTATGAGCAGCTTCACCAGGACGCTGACGGCTATGTTCTGGTGAACCGTGGAGACCGTAGTGGAGGAGAGCCTCAGCAGGTACTCTAAGCGGCTCAGGTCATCCTCCAAGAGCACCACATCCGCCGTCTCCAACGCTATGTCGCTGCCCAGGCCACCCATGGCTACCCCCACGTCCGCCGCGGCGAGGGCCGGGGCGTCGTTCACGCCGTCTCCCACCATGACCACCGGGCCGTGAACCTTGAGGCCCTCCACGGCCTCCACCTTCTCGTCCGGAAGGAGGCCGGCGTGGTACCCGTTGAAGCCCAGCTGCTCGGCTATGGCCCGGGCCGTGTTCTCGTTGTCCCCTGTGAGCATGTCCACCTTCATACCCCGCCTCCTGAGAGCCTGGATGGTCTCCCCGGCGCCCCGACGGCTCTCGTCCATGAGGCTGATGAGGCCTATGACCTCGGAGCCCCTGGACAAGATGACGGTGGTCTTACCCATGCCCTCGAGCTCGAGAAGAGTGTCAGCTGGGTACTCTAAGCCGTTCTCGGAGAATAGGCGCTGGCTGCCGACCCTGTACAGGGCCCCGCCTATAACCGCCTCAACGCCCCTGCCTGTCTGGCTCCTGAACTCGGACGCGCTCAGAGAGGGCACGCCTTCTTTGAGGGCCTGCTCCTTGATGGCGTACGCGATTGGGTGTTTGCTGTTCTCCTCCAGGGCGGCGGCTACGCTGAGAAGCGTCTCCCTCGAGACGCCTGTGGGGATCACGTCCGTGACAGCAAGCCTGCCCTTGGTCAGGGTGCCCGTCTTGTCGAATGTGAATACCCGGGCTCTGCTTACCTGCTCGATGTAGGTGCTGCCCTTCACCAGTACCCCGTTCCTGCTGGCGCTGGTGATGGCTGAGACCATGGCTACGGGGGTCGCGATGGTGAGCGCGCAGGGGCAGCCTATGACCAGGAGGACCAGGGCGCCGTAGATGCTCGGAATAAACGGTCTTTCATAGAAGAAGTAGGGGACCGCGGCCACGACGACGGCCAGGCCGATGATGAGGGGCGTGTAGTACCGTGCGAACCTGTTGACGATGGTCTCCGTGGGGCTCCTCCTCTCCTCCGCCTCGGACACCATCCGCAGGATGCTGGCCAGCATGGTCTCCGAGGCAGCCCTCTTGGTCTTGGCCGCCACGTACCCATCCAGGTTGATGGTCCCGGCGTAGACCTCGTCCATGAACCGTTTCTCCACGGGCACAGACTCCCCGGTGATGGCTGACTGGTCGACAGTCGTCTCCCCGTCCACCACGACCCCGTCCAGGGGCACCCTGTCCCCGGGCCGAACGATGAACACCTCCCCCGGGATGACCTGGTCAATGGGGACAGTCACTTCCTCTTCCCCTTTTCTGATGGTGGCAACCTCCGGCCGGAGCTTCATGAGGGCCTGCACAGCGTGCCTGGCCCTGTCGGTGGCCAGGACCTCGAGCCTCAGAGATATGCTGAACAGGAACACCACCAGGGCCCCCTCCTCGTACTGGCCTATCAGGGTGGCCCCGATGGCCGCTATCGAGACCAGCAGGTTGATGCCTACGCTGCCCCTGAGGAGGCTCCTGACGCCGCTCTCGGCCAGGGGGTACCCGGTGTACACCATGGCCGCGACTAGCATCAGCATGGGGGCTGGCTGGTAGATGTTCAGATGGTTCAGAGTTATGCCGATAGCGATTACAGTCCCCAAAGCGATGAGCTTGTCCCAGCCGCCCCGCTCATGCTTGTGTTCGTGGCCGCAGGCCGCGCAGCTGTCCCCATGGCTTGCATCGCAGTCTGTGCAAGCCGGGCCGGGGCCGATGGTGCATGTGGAGCACGCAGCGTTCTCGTGTTCGTGGTCGTGGCCGCATCCGCAGCCTTCGCCGTGGCTGTGGTCATGGTCGTGGTCGTCGCTGTGGTTGGGTTGAGTCATCTTCGACGGCTCTCAGATTCCCCACTGCATGAGTTTATTAAGGTAGTGCTATAACTGAGTGTAAAATTATTAGATATTAATAAATTAGAGCAACTATATTATTAAACCATGACCGTTATCAGCGTGAGCCTGACCCCTGACCTCCTGGAGCGCCTGGACGAATTCGTGACCCGGAGCGGCTTCAGCAGCCGATCAGAGGCCCTGAGGCTGGCCATAAGGGACAGCCTGGCCCAGTTCAGCCTCCAGGGTAGGCAGAGGGGTAGCGTCATGGCCACCGTCACCATAATAAGCGAGACGGAGCAGACGGCGAGCCACGTGGGGCTCATGGACCTCAGGAACGGGTTCGAGGACCTCATCTTCGGGAACATGCACCTCCACATCGGGGAGGGCTACTGCATCGAGATATTCCTTGTGAAGGGGGAAGCCGAGAACGTCATGACCTTCGTCTCCAGGGCCAAGGCCGTGAGGGGAGTCATGGAGGTCAACTACACCTTGACACCCATGGAAAAGTGACGGAGACGCCTCGAGGCCCGCATGATGTTTTTTTCAACTAGGGAATTTTAGCTTCATGTTTTTAGCGGTTAAAAAATAGTGAGGTTTAAGATTAACTGCGTTTTCTGAGGGCCAAGAGCCGAGGACGAGAAGGCATCTCGCCGAGGAAAAGCATGAAGCAAAAGATGGAAATTTTTTCCGCCTTATACCCTCTAGGACGGTATAAGCAACCAAGCTAACGATACACCCGCCACGCCAGCACCGGAGCCCCAGAGAGGGGGGAGGGGGGTAGAGCAAGAAAAACCGGAAACGGCCGCTCCACGCCAAAAGGAGCCACAGAACCGGTCCGATGCGACCCCATTCTATGCAAAAACGCCGGCCATTCCATGCAAAAACACGGCCCATACAACACATAAACACGGCGCAATGCTGAACCTGATATGAGAAAAGGTACGGGTATCATAAGATGGCGAATATTTTTATCATTGGACCGATTACCCGCCCCGAAGTCGATGACTGCAGCACACCAATAAAAAAAGATAATCAAAATCCTCTAGTTAATATACTGTTTTTAATCTACGATACCTTTGAGGAAGAGGAATGTCCAGCAACCAACAGTACAGCGTCATAGGGAAAGACACTCAGCGCAAAGACGGCTTGGCCAAGGTCACGGGAGCCGAGAAATTCGCGTCTGACCTCAGCCTACCGGGCATGCTTCACGTGAGGATACTGAAGTCAGAGCAACCCCACGCCGTCGTGAAGAGGATCGATGCGGCTGAGGCGGAGAAGATGGGGGCGATCGTGCTCACGCCCGACGACGTCCCGGATGTCCGCTTCTGCCCACGCCTCGTGAGCACGCCCGAGGCCACGTACAAGGACTGGCGTGTCCTCACCAGGAAGCCGGTGTACGTGGGCGAGGCCATCGCAGCTGTGGCGGCCGAGACGGAGGAGCTGGCTCAGAGAGCCTTGGAGGCCATCAGGGTGGAGTACGAGCCCCTCCAGGCCTACTTCACGGTCGAGGACGCCTACAGGGACGGCTCCACGCAGATCCATGAAGACATCCTGTTGATGGACTCGGCCCTCAAGGTGCAGAACAACGTCGCCTGCACACTGGACCTGAGGGAGGGGGACGTAGAGGCGGCGTTCAAGGAGAGCGAAGTCGTCCTCGAGAGAACCTTCTGCACCAACAGAAGGTACCACGTCCAGCTGGAGACCAAGGCCGTCCTGGTTAAGCCGGACATCAACGGAGGTGTCACGGTGTGGAGCACCACCCAGACCCTTCACAACAGCAGGCTGCTCCTCCACGAGGTCTTCG
>DATKWY010000010.1:0-3140 GCA_035529295.1 Candidatus Desulfaltia sp.
TGGTCAGCCCAGGCTGGATCGACATCCACATGCACGCCGACCACACCATCCTCGGTAACACCCGCCTGGAGAGCTACGTCCACCAGGGCATCACCACGGCCACCATGGGTAACTGTGGCCTAAGCATGTACCCCCTACACAAGCACAAGGAAGAACTGGTGGCATACCTCAAGCCCTTCACATCCGGCCTCAACCTCAAGTGGGACTGGGCATCCATGGACGACTTCATCAACCGCGTCGAGGCGACCGGCCCAGGCATCAACCTGGTCCCCCTCGTCGGCCACGGCAGCATCAGGATCAACGTCATGGGCTTCGACGACAGAGACCCGACCGGGGCCGAGCTAGAAGAGATGAAGAGGCTGCTACGCGACGCCCTAGAACAGGGCGCCTACGGCATGTCCACGGGCCTCGGCTACCCACCCGGCACCTTCACCAAGGACCAGGAGCTAGCTGAGCTGGGCCGCGTCCTCAACGAGTACAGGGGCCTATACACCACCCACATGCGAGGCAACCTCAAGAACCTCCAAGACACCATCAGCCTCGGGATCAAGGCCGGGATGCCCATACAGGTCAGCCACCTGGGCAGCAGCTGCGCAGGCCACAGGGAACTCCACGGAAGGCACCAGGAGACCACCCTCAAGGCCATAGACGAGGCCCGGGACCGGGGCCTGGACATCACAGCCGACATCTACCCCTACACCGCCGGCTCCAGTCTCCTCAGCCAGGTCATCCCCGACTGGGCCCACGAGGGCGGAGTACAGAAGATGCTGGGTAGGCTGAGGGATCCGGAGATCAGGGCGAGGCTGAATAAGGAGTACGCAGTGGAGGCGGGCAGGAAGAGCCGCGACTTCGCCAAGGTCATGGTCACCTACGTCAAGTCGGCCCAGAACAAACGGTACGAGGGCATGAGCGTCGCGGAGATCGCCGAGGCGAGAGGAGCAACCGTCGTGGACGCCCTCTGCGACCTACTCCTAGAGGAGAACGCCGAAGCCATGAACGTCACCTTCTGGGGCGAACAGGAGGACGTGGACACCCTCGTCAAGCACCCGGCGGTCATGCCCTGCAGCGACGGCTGGAGCCACGCCCCCTACGGGCCCCTCGGCCAGGGCAGGCCCCACCCCCGCTGCTACGGCGCCTTCCCCCGATACCTCCACACCTACGCGGTGGAGAAGCAGCTGTTCACCCTGGAGGAGGCCGTGAGACGGATGACGTCCATGCCCGCCGCCCGCCTAGGCCTCCAAGACCGAGGCATCATCAGAGAAGGCATGGCCGCGGACCTCACCGTCTTCGACCCCGAGAAGATCAAGGACACCGCCACCTTCAGCGACCCCCACAGGTACCCCGAGGGCATACCATACGTGATTGTAAACGGGCGGCCGGCCATCGACGGGGGAGAGCACACCGGCGAGCTAGCCGGCAAGGTCCTCAGGAAAAGGTGACTGACCTGGACATCCACTTCCTTGGCACAGGGGGAGGCCGCTTCGCCATGACCACCCAGAGGCGCAGAACAGCAGGCATCAGGATAGTCCACGGCGGCACCCAGGTCCACGTGGACCCCGGCCCCGGCGCCCTGGTCTTCAGCAACTGGGCCGGCCTGGGCCCCCAGAGCCTGGACGGCCTCATAGTCACCCACTGCCACCCCGACCACTACGGGGACGCCGAGGTATTCATAGAGGCCATGACCCACGGAACCACCAAGAAACGAGGCACACTGGCAACCACCCGCAGCGTCCTGTGGGGCTCAGACGGGATAGGCCCCAGCATATCAGCCTACCACAGGGGGCTGGTGGGCGAGGTGGTGGAGCTGGAGCCCGGCACCGGGTTCACAGTCAACGACCTCAGCTTCAGGGCCACCGAGGCCAGGCACAGCGACCCCGCATCCGTCGGCCTGCTCATGGAGGCGCCTGGGATAGGAGCCGTCGGCTACACGGGCGACACAGGCTACTTCCCTGAGCTGGGCACAATCTACCGCGGCGCGCGGCTCCTCGTCCTCTGCGTCATGTGGCCCAGGGCCCAGCGCTTGGAGAAGCACCTCTCAACAGACGAGGCCGAGAGGATTCTGCTGGACGCCAGGCCGGGCTGCGCCGTCATCACCCACTTCGGGATGCGGATGCTCAACGCCGGCCCCGAGAAGGAGGCCGCCTACCTGGAGGAGGCCACCGGGGTGCCCGTGGTTGCGGCCGAGGACGGGCTGAAGGCGACCCTAGGTGAGCAGATAGTGTTCCAGAGTCCTCGGAAGAGTGATAAGCCCAGGGCAGTGGAAGCATAGGGACTCCCATGGCTGACAACGCCGCGGCTCAGCGCGCCCTCTACGCCGTCATCTTCACCATATCCCTGGCCATCAGCACGGCCATGACCATGGTCCCAGTCTACGCCGAGAGGATGGGCGCGGACTACCTCACCCTGGGCCTCATGGGCGCCGCGGCCGCGGTGGGCTACACGGTCACCACACTAGTCACGGGGGTCCTCCTGGACAGGTACGAGAAGGTAAGGCTATACACCGTGTTCAACGCGGCCATCGCGGTCAGCATGCTCACCCTGGCCCTGGTCCGCGACGTGGGTGACCTCATAGCCCTCAGGCTCCTGGTAGGGCTGACCACGGGCACATTCTGGGTAGCCAGCAGCGCCATAGTAGCCGACCTGTCCCCGCCCGAGGCGCTCACCCACAGCATAGCCGTCTACAACCTCAGCTGGATGAGCGGCATGGTGGCCGGCCCCCTCCTGGGCGGGCTCATAGGCGACGCCTTGGGCTTCACGGCCCTCTTCACTGCCGTGACCCTCTTGGTCGTGGCGGGTGTAGCCATTACAGCCTTGAGCCCTCTGGGAAGGGTGAGGCTCATGAACAGCCTGAGCGCCAAGAAGAAAGGCAAGTCGCCCCTACGGCCCGTGGCCTGGGGCTATGTATGCCTGTTCCCCTACGCCCTCTGCTGCGGAGTCTACTTCAACATCGTGCCCGGCCACCTAGGCAAGATTGGCTACACGGCCACCACTATAGGGCTGCTGCTGACCCTGAGCAACGCGGCCAAGGGCGCCGGGTTCCTGGGCGTAGAGCGCCTGGTCCGGTGGGGCACAAGGAGGTCCCTGGCGTTGATCAGCGTCATACTGGCGGCGCCTCTGCTGGTCTTCGCCGCCACCGCGGA
>DATKWY010000011.1:0-2677 GCA_035529295.1 Candidatus Desulfaltia sp.
CGTGTACCGGCCATCCGAGGACTCGTACCTGCTGCTGAGGCACGTGGAGGGGCTGGTCTCGGGGGACGTGCTGGACATGGGCACAGGATCAGGGATACAGGCCGTAGCCGCCGCCTCTAAGGAGGAGGTTTCCGCGGTGACCGCCGTTGACATCAACCCCGCCGCCCTCATAGAGGCTGAGAAGAGGGGGAAGATGGCGGGGGCCCTGGGGAAGATGAGGTTCACCCTCAGCGACCTCTTCAGCGGCGTGGAAGGCGTCTTCGACTGGATAATGTTCAACCCGCCCTACCTGCCATCTGAGGGGAAGGCCGACGAGACGTCGTGGGCGGGAGGAGTGAAAGGCGGCGAAGTTATCAGGAGGTTCCTGGCTGAGGCGTACAGCCATCTGAAGCCGGGCGGCGGCGTACTCATGGTGTACAGTAGCCTGACGGGCATAGGTGAAAAAGATTTTAAGGGTTACCGGGTGGAGGTTCTCGAGGAGCAGCCCCTCTTCTATGAGACCCTCATCTGCGTCAGGCTTACCCCATCTTGAGGCCCATAGCCAGGCCCACAGCGAAGCTGGCCGCGAAGGGCAGGTTGGCTATCATGGCGGTTAGCACGCCCTCCAGGGCGCCGGCTCCTGCGACGACACCCTTCGCCCAGTTCTCCAGGCCCACATAGTCGATGTTGATTATTCCCTGGTAAGCCAGGTACTGGAGGCCCAGGAAGAATAGGCCGATGATGACAGCCACAATCTTGGCCATCTTCTTCACGGCGTAGCCCACGCATAGGCCGCCGAGGCCGCCTACCCCTAGCTGGGCCAAAAGGGGTGTTAGTAAGCTAGGTGATTCGCTCATAAGGGGAAAATGTGCTCTGGGATTATATAAGAAAATGGTTAGCCGGGCACAATGTGGGTGCCAGTCTTACCCTCCAGAGCGTCCACGGCCTTGTTCAAGCTGGTTATTATGGCGCGGTCGCCGCCCCTCTCCACGAAGCCCATGGCTGCCTCCACCTTGGGGCCCATGCTTCCGGCCTTGAAGTGGCCCTCGGTCAGGTATTGTTTGGCCTGGGCGACGGTCATTTTCTTGACGGGCTTCTCGTTCTCTTTGCCGAAGTTGAGCAGTGCATTCTCCACGTCCGTGAGTATGAGGAATATGTCCACACCCACCTCCTCGGCTAGGACGGCCCCCGCCCGATCCTTATCGATGACGGCGTCGATGCCCTCCAGCTTGCCTGAGCCGTTCCTGATGACGGGGATGCCTCCTCCGCCGCTGGCTATGACGATGACACCGGACTCAACGAGCCTGCGGATTACCTTGGCTTCCGCGATCCCAGTGGGCACGGGGCTGGGCACCACGCGCCGCCAAGTCTTGTCGCCCGTGGGTCGGACCTGCTTCACTATCCACCTGTTCTCCTTAGCAAGCCTCTTGGCGGTGGCCTCATCATAGAAGGGGCCGACGGGCTTTGTGGGGTCCTGGAAGTCAGGGTCATCTGCGCTGACAATGACCTGGGTGACCACCGTGGCCACCTCCTTGCCGGTGCTGGCTAGGAGGTTGTGGAGGGTCTGCTGCATCATGTACCCTATCTGGCCCTGGGTCATGGCGCCCAGCACCACCAGGGGCTGGGCCGGCACCATCTCGGCGCCCTGCTCCTGCTGGATGGCCAGGTTACCCACCTGAGGCCCGTTGCCGTGGGTTATCGCTATATCGTAGCCCCTGCGGGCTATCTCAGCGATCTGGGTACATGCGATACTGACGTTGCTCATCTGCTCCTCGAAGGTGCCCTTCTCGTGGGGCTGCTTTATGGCGTTGCCACCGAGGGCTATCATAACCCGCTTAGTCATCCGATTCACCGTGAGAGGGAAATAAGGAATGCGGGGAGTCTTAAAATACTTATCATGAAACGGGACAAACTGGATTGTTTATGCTCCAGCCGCGACTGATGAACCGATTTATAGATTGTTGCTCAGACACCTTTTATGTCCTCAGACGCCCATACCATCTTGATTCGTATGGCTGAAAGGGTCTTCCCTGATGGATTCCTCTGGGGCACGGCCATCTCCAGCTTCCAGGCAGAGATGGGCCTCGGCGATCCCAGCGACGGCACCGACTGGTGGGCCTGGGTCCACGACCCCACCAACATTGACGTGAAGCGGGTAAGCGGGGACACGCCGCTCAACGGCCCAGGGTTCTGGGAACTATACGACGATGACCTGCGCCGGGCCAGGGAGGAGCTGGGATGCAACTCTGTACGGACCTCCATTGACTGGGGTAGAATATTCCCGGAGCCCACCACGGGGGTGAACGTGAAGGTTGTTCGCGACCCTAGGGGCAACGTGGTGGACGTGGAGCTGAGCAGGGGAACCATGGCTGAGCTGAAGAGGCTGGCGGACATGGACGCCGTGGGACGCTACAGGGAGATACTGGCCTCGGCTAAAAGCCACGGCCTGACACCCATGGTGACCCTCTACCACTGGCCCATACCCCTGTGGCTACACGACCCCATAACCTGCAGGGACAACCTGGACGATACCCAGCGGAAGGGC
Source organism: Candidatus Desulfaltia sp. (assembly GCA_035529295.1). Lineage (GTDB taxonomy): Archaea > Thermoproteota > Bathyarchaeia > TCS64 > TCS64 > RBG-16-57-9. The sequence goes on from DATKWY010000011.1 coordinate 2,525, forward strand.
TGGCTGGACCAGGGGACCATCGTGGAGTTCGCCAAGTACAGCGCGTTCGTGGCGGACCAGATGGGGGACCTCATCGACCTCTACGCCACAGTAAACGAAGCCAGGATCGTGGCCGAGCACGGGTACCTCACGGAGAGGGGGGAGTTCCCGCCG
>DATKWY010000012.1:0-4644 GCA_035529295.1 Candidatus Desulfaltia sp.
TCGAGAGCCATGCGATCAATTCATTCTCATCCCAAGAATATATAAGCCTAAACATTGTCGCTGGGATAATCACAAAAAAGTTGCATCATCTAATATAAAGTACATGGATAAGGGGCATGCCGTTATATCACCGCGCCATTACTGTCTTGAGGATAACATGAGCGACGCTTTAGGGCTCGGCAAGGTCACCAAGGAGGTTTTCCGCAGAAGCGTCCTACCCTTCATACCTGTGGAGAGGGACCTTGAGCTTGACGGCGCCACCATAGGGCTCACCGAGCGCACAGTGATCGCCCACAGCCCCAGCATCGGGGTGCCCCTGGAGACCCTGGGCTTCTTCGCCTTCCACTACTCCGCCAGCAACGTGGCGTGCAAGTTCGGGAGACCCACCCACCTCATCACGGGCATATATCTGCCGCTGAGGACGAGGGAGGCCGACCTGAGGACTATCGCCAGGAGCCTGGGGGACGAGGCAAGGAGATACGGGGTGGTGATCACGGCCGGCCAGACCGCCACCTACCATGGCCTAGAGATACCCCTAGTCACCTCCACGTGCCTGGGGGAGGCCCTAAGAGCACCCAGCAAGCCTGTTCCAGGCGATAAGGTGCTGCTCATCGGCGAGGTGGGCGGCGAGGGGGTCTGGCTTAAAGGCCTCGAGAGGGGCGAGGAGTCCCAGGCGTGGAGGAGGTTCACGCCGCTGCCAGCCATCCTGGGGCTCCAGAGTGTCGACCAAGTGAAGGTGATGCACGACGTCTCCGAGGGCGGTGTGAAGGGTTCATTTTATGAGGTGGCTGACAGCCTGGGCGTCGGCTTATCAGTGGACACGGAGGAAGTGGTTTACGCTGAGGGCGCGGAGAGGCTTGACGATGACCCGCTGAGGGCCCCCTCCTACGGCGCCCTGGTGGCCGTGGTGGACCCGGAGGGCATCAACCGTGTTAAAAGTGTGTGCGCCAGTGTCGGCTGGCCCGCCACGTGCGTGGGGGACGTGGTTAAGGGCAAGGGGTTGAAAGTAGACGGCGTGGTGGTCATCGATCAGAAAAGGATAGACCTTGACGAGATATACGGCTCATTCCAGGCTCCGCGGAGAGACCCCTGAAATCCTCAGATGAAGGCTTCTTCGCACAATCGTCGCGTCACACTGGAAAACGTTTTAACCCCAGACATTGTTGAGCACCTGAAGGGGAGCTGGGCTACAGTCCGGCTGAGAGGACGTTGAATCGTCGACCCTTGGAACCTGATCCAGGTAATACTGGCGGAGGGAAAGAAGTGAAAGAGAGGACCCTAATAAACGGATTCTGGTGCACTGCACCGAACACCCTACGTATCCACCTAGCCGGCCTCAGCGAAGAGGCCAGAGGCGTAACGAAGGCGCCCTCGACTAGAAGGATCGCCCTGGCGGCGGTCCTGTCCGCGTTGACCGTGGCGCTGTCCCCCCTCTACATACCCCTAGGAGCCACCAAGTGTTTCCCGGCGCAGCACATGATGAACGCGGTGGCCGGCGTGCTCCTCGGCCCATGGTACGCCGCTGCCATGGCTTTGGCCACAGGAACAATAAGGAACATGTTCAACCTGGGCACCCTATATGCCTATCCCGGCGGGATACCTGGGGCGCTGGTCGTCGGCCTCACCCACAGGTACCTGAAGAAGATGGACGTGGCAGCCCTCGCGGAGCCCCTGGGGACAGTGGTCATCGGGGCCACACTGAGCGCCTTGCTCTTGGCCCCCGCCCTGGGCCACTCCATGACCCTCTACTTCTTCTGGGTGGCCTTCGCGGCCAGCAGCGTACCCGGAAGTGTGCTAGGCTACCTGGTCATCAAAACGGTGAGGCGTCTCGGCTTTGACCAGTACTTCCATGAGTGAGCTGGCCGGAAAAAGGACCCTCATAGTAGGGGACGTGGGCACCGGTAAGACGAACCAGACCCGGAGGCTCATGGAAGAGGCCCTCAGTTTAGGCCTCGGCCCGGTCACGGTGATGGACATGGCCCCAGAGGCGCGGGTGGTGAATGGGACGCGGGTGGGCGGCCCACTTCTCGATGCAAACGTCCCCGGGGTCAGGGTCCTGAGGAACAGGTGTATAAAGACTCCCCGCCTCTCAGCTGTTGACGCCAAGGACCTCGTTGAGCAGGCCCTGCACAACGCCGTGGTGGTCGAGGGCCTGCTGGAGCAGTTCAGAGCAAGCCCATCGCCGGTCCTATTCATCAACGACGTCTCCATCTACCTGCAGCTAGGCGACCTGGGGACCCTGTGGGACGCCATTGCCATGGCCGAGACTGTGGTGGCCAACGGCTACTTGGGGGAGAGGCTGAGAGACGACCGCGGCTCAGGGGTCTCTGAGAGGGAGAGAAGGGGGATGGAGGAGCTGGCTGACAGGTTCCACGTGGTGGTGAGACTGTAGCGTGCCCCCGGAGTCAAACATGAGAGGAGGTTGAGTAAAGTTGAGTAGAGTGTATAGAGCCCTGACTATAGCGGGCTCAGACAGCGGCGGAGGCGCCGGCATCCAGGCCGACCTGAAGACCTTCGCCGCCCTAGGCGTACACGGCATGTCCGCCATCACAGCCATAACGGCCCAGAACACCCTTGAGGTCACGGCGGTCCAGGACGTGGACCCTGAGATCATCTCAGCGCAGATAGACGCTGTCGTACAGGACATCGGTGTCGACGCCGCCAAGACGGGGATGCTCCACAAGGCGGAGGTCATAGAGCTGGTGTCCGAGAAGGTCGAAGAGTACGGGTTCCCCGTGGTTGTCGACCCCGTCATGGTAGCGAAAAGCGGCGCTGTGCTCCTGGACCCCACGGCCAAGGACACACTGATAGACAGGCTTCTGCCCCTGGCCACGGTGGTCACCCCCAACGCCATGGAGGCCGAGGCCATATCAGGGATAAAAGTGTCCACCATCGAGGAAGGCAAGGGCGCGGCCGAGGCAATAGCCGGGATGGGCGCCCAGGCCGTCCTAGTGAAAGGTGGCCACATATTCCACGAGGAGAAGGCGGTGGACATCCTGTACTACGGAGGCGTATTCACGCTCTTGGAGGGCAAGAGACACGACACCAGGGACACCCACGGCACAGGCTGCAGCCTGTCGTCAGCCATCGCCGCCGAGATCGCCAAGGGGAGAGAAATCCCCGAGGCCGTGGAGAGGGCCAAGGCGTACGTCAACACGGCCATCCGGTACGGCCTCAGGATCGGCGGGGGCCACGGCCCCCTGAACCACATGGCCGAGCTTGTGAACGAGGCCGAGCGTTACAGGGTGCTTGAGGATCTGAGGAAGGCGGTCAGGGTCCTGGAGGCTGCCCCGGAGCTGGGCAGCCTGGTGGCCGAGGTGCAGATGAACATAGGGGTTGCCCTCCCCTACGCGTCAACGGTCGAGGACGTGGCAGCCGTGGAGGGCAGGCTGACCCGGAGGGAGGGCGGCGTCAAGGCGTCAGGCTGCCCCTGGTTCGGGGCCTCTGGCCACATAGCCAGGACTATCCTGGCAGTGAGTAGGTTCGACCCGGAGGTGCGAGCGGCCGTGAACCTCAGGTACTCCGATGCGGCCGTAGAGGCGTGTAGGGGCCTCGACTTGGTGGTCAGTTTCTACGACAGGAGGGAGGAGCCTGAGGAGATGAAACTCGTGGAGGGGGGTACAACCTTCTGGGGGGCAGAGCAGGCCGTCAAGAGGGCCGGCAGGGTGCCCGACGTCATCTACCACCACGGGGACTGGGGTAAGGAGCCCATGATCGTGGTACTGGGGGCGTCCGCAGCCCAGGCGGCGGATAGGGCCGTGGCGGTGGCAAGGAGGCTAGCCGGCGGATGAGGTTCTCGGATCATCTTCGGGAGCAGGCGAAGGGAATCTGGGAAGCCATATTCGTGCACCCCTTCGTAGGGGAGCTTGGGCAGGGGTCCCTGCCCCCTGAGAAGTACCTGTACTACATCAAGCAGGACTACGTGTACCTCCTGGACTTCTCCAGGTGCCTTGGGATCGCGGCCGCGAAGGCGGCGTCGCTAGACGACATGAGCACCCTGTCAGGGCTCATGAATGGGTGCCTGAGCTACGAGATGAACATCCTGGGCGGCCACCTGGCAGAGCTCGGGCTGACCCGGGAGGACATAAGCGGCATTGTGATGGCTCCAACTAACCACGCCTATACGCGCCACATGCTCGCCGTGGCTTACTCCGGGTCGGTGGCCGAGAACCTGGCCAGCCTGCTGCCCTGCATGTGGACGTACCAGCTCATCGGCGAGAAGCTGTGGGAGGAGAGGCCTGAGACCCTCGGCGGCCATTACCTGGAGTGGGTGGAGGGGTACAGGTCAGCCGAATACAGGGGTCTTGTGGACAAGTATAGAGCGTTGATCGATGGCCTGGGGGAGGCTGCGGGCAGGGCTGAGCGCTCAGCCATGGTCGACCACTTCGTGACTAGCAGCCGGTACGAGTACATGTTCTGGGACATGGCCTACAGGATGGAGACGTGGCCGGTCTAGCCCAGTTAAACTTATATCCCCGCGACCAGCGAGTTGAAGCGAAGGGGAGCTGGGCGGCAGCCCGGCTGAGAGGACGTTAACGCGTCGACCCTTTGAACCTGATCCAGGTAATACTGGCGGAGGGAACCAGAAATGAGTAAAGAGATAAACACCCGGGTATTGGCTGAGGTGGCGGTGTCCGTCGCCCT
>DATKWY010000013.1:0-3149 GCA_035529295.1 Candidatus Desulfaltia sp.
AGCATCTGGCTGTGCCCGTGAACACCCACATGGCGGGGTCGATGGCGGCCATCTTAGCCACGCCGTAGTTGGGGGCCAGGTTACCCTTCATTAGGGCTATGCCGCCTGTCTCGTGGACGGGGTTATCCAGGGGCCTTATGATCTCCCTGTCGTACACCTTCACGCCCTTGAGGTTATCCTTCAGCGATTTACCTGTGGCAGTCACCACACCTGTGTCCAGCCTACCCTCCAAGGTCTTCATGACGCCGGGGATGCCTCCCGCCGCATGCAGATCAACTATCTTGAGGGGCCCAGCGGGCGCCATGTTGCACAGGTGGGGCGTCTTCTTGCTTATCTCGTCGAAGAGCTCCAGGGGCAGGTCGAGGCCGCACTCCTCGGCCACGGCCTTGAGGTGCAGCACAGTGTTCGTGGAGCCCCCCAGGGCCATGTCCACGGTGATGGCGTTCCTGAAGGCGGCCTCTGACATGATCTTTCTAGGCGTTATACCCCTCCTCAGCAGCTCCATAACCTTCTGACCGGCCTCGTAGGCCAGCCTCATGCGCTCCATGCCCGTGGCCGGCGTCGTGGCCATGTACGGCAGGGTCATCCCGATGGCCTCCGTGAGGCACTGCATGGTCATGGCCGTGAACATGCCACTGCACGCCCCTGGGCCGCAGCATATGTCCTCAAGGTACTTGGCCTCCTCCTGGCTCATCTTGCCGCTCACGGTGAGGGCCGCGGCCTCGAACAGCTCCTGGACCGTGATCTTCTTACCCTCGAAGTGGCCCCAGGCCGGGCACCCAGGCGCCATGGGGCCTCCGAGCACGAAGATGGTGGGGATGTCGACACGAGCGGCTGCCATGAGCATGCCGGGGTCGATCTTGTCGCACGTGGTTATGCACACCATGGCGTCGAAGCCGTGGCTCTCCACCATGATCTCCACGCTGTCCGCGATGACCTCCCTGCTGGGGAGGCTCATCTTCATGCCCTCGTGGCCCATGACGATGCCGTCGCAGACCGCGATGGTGTTGAACTCCCTGGCCACACCCCCCGCCGCGTAAACGCCGAGCTTAACCTGCTCGGCTAACCTGTCCAGGTGCACGTGGCCCGGGTTGATCTCAGTAAAGCTATTGGCAATCGCCACCAGAGGCTTCTTCATGTCCTCCTCGGCCACTCCTGTGCCCTTCAGTAGGCTCCTGTGGCTCAGGCGGTCAGGTCCATCGTACACCTTGCTTGAACGGTGACGGGGATTAACACTCATACCGTGGACACAGTTTTCAGCAGATATAATGTTTACCCGAACCGGAGCTCGGGCGCTGCCTTGCGTCCACTACGGGCGCTTAGGCTCCACAGGGCGTCTTGGACGTGAACCGCGTCCATATTAGAGGTAGCTGGTTTTATACTCGAAGCCTAAGCACGATTTATGATGTTAAAACATGTATTGAATGGCTCCATTTTTTGCCTTTAGCAGTAAACCCTACCGCGGTTTGTTCTTACACCTAACGGCCCCGAGGTCGCAGCCCCCCGTCTGCGCCAACATTATTAGCCTGAAAGCGACATTGAACGCGATGTTCACCCGATGCCCTCCCGAGAAGACATGGAAGGCTGAGACCCTGTTCAAGGGCATGCGGCATAATCTGGCCGTGGAGTCAATACTATCCGGGGGCACAGCCTCACCCGTCTGGGTTGACGACATTGACAGCCCAAGGGCGAGTGTTACCTGGTCTGGTTCCAGGGTCTACGTTGCAGGCGAAGTCAGTGATGATTTATTCAGCAGCCTAGCAGAGACAATAGCGTGGAGGGCAGAAGCGAGAGACTCCGGCGTCTCCGTGGTCTACCTCGAGCCTGGATATGACGACGACCGCTTCTTGGAGCTGGAAGGCTTCAGGGTGACTCCCCGAAACAGGAACTACTACGAGGTAGACGCCGCGAAACATGACTGGAGAGCCGAGCCGCCGCAGGGCTACACCATACACATGGTCGACGGGAGCCTCCTGTCCCTGGGCCTGAAGAACACTGACCGCGTAATCGACGAGATGAGGTCCGAGCGGCCAACAGTTGAGGAGTTCCTGGAGAAGAGCTTCGGCTTCTGCGCCGTGGCGGGCGGAGAGATAGCCGGCTGGTGCATGTCCGAGTACAACACAGGCGACAGGTTCGAGATAGGCATCGAGACACCGGAAAAGCACAGGCGGAGGGGCCTCGCCCTCCAGACGGCAAAGGCTACTATCAGCTACGGCGTGGCCCGGGGCTACAGGCTTGTCGGTTGGCACTGCTGGACCGATAACACAGCGTCCAATAAACTGGCTCGGGCTCTGGGCTTCAGCCACGTGTGCGAGTACCCCGCCTACGTGTTGAGGAGAACCGCGTCAACCACTTGACGCTTCCTTAGGAACAACTGTCTTCACGCACACCATTATTCCGCTCGTCTAACCCTAGGGGAGTCCACGATGAAAACGTTGGCTCCTCGGCAGTTTTTTCAGGTCCGAGAAGAACGGTGTAACAGTGGGTAAGATGTCGCTCCGATTCGTCAAAGATGAAGCCGTCTCAGGGACGGCCATGGTCACAGCTTCCACCCCCGAGGCCGCGGAGGCCGGGCTGAAGCTGCTGAGAGCCGGGGGAAACGCGTTCGACGCAGCGGTAGCTGTAGGCTTCTGCAACACCGTGCTGGAGCCTTACCTGGCCTGCCTCGGTGGGCTGGGCTTCATGGTGGCATACAGCTCACAGGAGGACCGGGTGGTGTCCATCGACTTCAATGCGAGGGCACCGAAGGCGGCCCGCCCCGACATGTTCAAGATACTGGGCGAGAGCCCCGCCGGCGGGACCCGCATCTTCGAGGTCGAGGGCAGGGAGAACAGCGTGGAGGGAAAGGCGGTTACCGTTCCCGCGACTTGCGCAGGCTTCGTCAAGGCCCATGAGCTGTACGGCTCAAAGCCTTTGAGGGAGGTGGTGGCCCCAGCCGTGTTCCTGGCCAAGGGCGGCTTCACATTGGGCTGGGACCAGGCCTTGACGCACGGGGTGCTGGAGAGGGAGGCGAGGAGATGCGCCGTCATCGATGACGTTTGGAGCCCGGGGGGCTACCCCGCCGCACCCGGAACAAGGATAGTTCAGCCTGACCTGGCTCGGCTTCTCACGAAGGTGGGAGAGAAGGGGCGGAGCGCCGTGTACGAGGG
>DATKWY010000014.1:0-3936 GCA_035529295.1 Candidatus Desulfaltia sp.
ACGTTGCGGGGTCTGGGGTGGTTCGGGGGCTACGTGGGGTTGGCGTTGACCTTGCTTCTGCTTATCGGGGTCGCGTCCGTCAGGCGGGGGCGGCCGGAGCTTGCCCGGAGCATAGAGTACTACGCGTGCCACTGAGGGGGAGTCTGTGGTGGGGAGTTAGGTCGAGGCGGGTATACTGGGTGCTATCGATCTGCGGCAGCGTGGTGGGGTCTGATGGCTGAGTACTCTGGCTTGTGGCGGATGTGATGCTGAGGCATGGTGAATACCAGCATTATTTGAGTCTGTAACGCTTAGTTAATCAGCCAACTCCAAAATTTACGTTACACGCTGGCGCCCGGATGAAGTGGCGAGCCACCGGGTAGGTTGAGGCCCAGATGAGAAGTATTTTTAAATAGGCTCCATGTTGAAAGGTGGTAGAACGCACAGCATAGCAGTAGCTTAAACTGTGTAAAAAACAATAGGCGAAAAATGAATGATAGTCCCAGTTCGGTGCTTCTCATGCGGTAAGGTCATAGGCGACAAGTGGGAGGACTTCAACAGCCGAGTGGAGGCAGGCGAAAACCCCGGCGAGGTGCTCAACGACCTGGGCGTCACCAGGTACTGCTGCCGCCGAATGCTTCTGTCTCACGTCGAGATAATAGACGAGGTCATGAAGTTCTACCAGGAGAAGGAGAGCCCCGATCTCAGAGGAGGTAAAACTTGATGGAAGTCGAAGTAAACGAGAACCTACTCCTACCCCAGGAAATACTACTCAGCGCGGGCGTCCACATAGGAACCCGCATCAAGACCAAGGACATGGAGCCCTTCATATACAAGGTGCGCCCCGACGGCCTCTTCGTCCTCGACATGGAGCAGATGAACGAGCGCATCAAGGTGGCCGCCAAGTTCCTGTCCAGAATGGACCTCACCAAGGTCTGCGTAGGCAGCAGCAAACGCTACGGACGCAGCCCCGTGGAGAAGTTCTGCCAGGTCCTGGGATGCAAGTCCTACACGGGCAGGTTCACCAGCGGCACCTTCACCAACCCCAAGTACTCGGAGTACTTCGAGCCTACGACAGTCATCGTCACGGACAGCCTGGCAGACCAGCAGATAGTGGAGGAGGCGTCCCAGATAGGTGTGACAGTCATAGCGCTGTGCAGCACAGACAACAGCCTCAAAGACGTAGACCTGGTGATACCCGTCAACAACAAGGGCCGAAGAAGCCTGGCCATAGCATACTGGCTCCTGGCCCGTGAGATCCTAAGAGAGAGAGGCACCCTCCCGGCGACAGGGGAGTTCGGAGCAACCATCGAGGATTTCGAGACCACCCTATAGGTGACCACCCTTGAGCGTCAGGCGTCCAGTGGTCGCAGGGGCCTTCTACCCTGCCCAGCCTGAACGCCTCAGACAACAGATAGAGTCATGTTTTACCCACGTTCGGGGCCCGGGCAGGCTCCCCCAGAAAGCGGGCGACGCCAGAGACATAGTGTCAGTTGTATGCCCCCACGCAGGATACGTATACTCTGGGCCCTCCGCCGCCCACAGCTACCTGGCGTTGGCCGAGCAGAGGAAACCCGACACCGTCATAGTCATAGGGCCTAACCACACGGGCTGGGGCACGCCGGTGTCCATGATGAGCGAGGGCGCCTGGGAGACGCCCCTCGGAAGAGTGGCCCTGGATACAGAGGTGGCCAAGGCCATCTTCAACCAGTCGGGGGTCATAGACATCGACGAGACGGCCTTCATCAGGGAGCACAGCGTGGAGGTCCAGGTGCCCTTCCTCCAGTACATCTATGGCGACTTCAAGCTGGTGCCCATATGCATGGGGTATCAGGACCTGGAGACCAGCCGCGAGGTCGGCCAGGCCATATACAAGGCGACTGAGGGCAGGGACGTGGTCATCGTGGCTTCAACGGACCTGACCCACATGGAGTCCCAGCAGTCCGCCAACAGGAAGGACCGCATGGTGATAGACGCCGTGCTCGCCATGGACGAGGAGAGGCTGCAGAAGGTGGTGCACGATAACAGGATAACTACCTGCGGCTACGGCCCCGTGTCAGCCACACTGGTTGCCTCCAAGCTGAAAAACGCCCAGAGAGTAGAATTACTTTCATACTATACCAGCGGAGACATAATAGGGGACTACGGCGCCGTCGTAGGGTACGCCGCCGCCAAGATAACCAGGTAAGTGACTCATATGCAAGCTGAGGCTACGGCACCGGGAAAGATGATACTCTTCGGAGAGCACAGCGTCGTCTACAGGGGACAGGCCATCGTACTCGCCATAGACCGCCGAGCAAGGGTCACTGCCCAGAAACGGGACGACAGGAAGATCTTCATAGACGCCGACAACCTGGGATTCAGCGGATACTTCGAGGGAGACGTCTACTACCCCGTAAGGGGGAAGGTTTGGAGAGGACGAAACCTGGCGGCCCTGAACGTGGCCACCAGGAAGACCATGGAGTACCTAGGCTTAGAGGCCGGGGTCAACCTGAAGGTGCGCTCCATGATACCCATCGCCGTGGGCCTAGGCAGCTCCGCCGCCATATGCGTGGCCACCGTGGGGGCCGTACAGCACCTCTTCGAGGCGGGCCTATCGAAGGAGGACATCTCTAAGCTGGCCTTCGAGGGGGAGACCATCATACACGGTAAGCCCAGCGGCGTGGACAACAACGTGAGCACCTTCGGGGGCGTCATGAGCTACGAGCGAGGCTCAGGGTTCAAGCACCACAAGGTGGAGGGCGCCATGCCCTTCATCATCGGGGACACCATGCGTAAAAGGTCCACCAGGATGATGGTGGAGAATGTGGCGGCCCTCAGGGAGAGGAACCCCGCCGTCGTTGACAGGATCATAGACTCCATGAGCGACTTATCCGCCCAGGGGCTGGAATCACTGCTGAAGAAGGACCTCCACAGGGTCGGGGACCTCATGAACATCAACCACGGTCTCCTCTCAGCATTAGGGGTCTCCACCATGAAGCTGGAGAGCCTCATCCACACAGCCAGGAAGAACGGCGCCCTCGGGGCGAAGCTCACGGGGGCCGGCGGAGGCGGCTGCATGATAGCCGTGGCCGAGGACAGGGACCTGTCCAACGTGGAGAAGGCCATCAGGCGACGGAAAAGCGAGTCCTACAGGGTTACCCTCACCGACCGAGGCGTCGAGACCAAGTGGATCGAGGACAAGGATGCGGATTACCTTACTTAAGGTTAAACCATTTATGCGCGCGCGGATCTTCTCGGAGTTCAGCCAGTTCCTTGGGCGGTATGTAGCGCTCAGGCAGCGAGTCCAGCCTCAGCATCTCACCAACGAAGTACTCGAAGTCCCTCAGGTAGTTCTGGCCGTTGTACCTCCTCCTGTTCTCCTCGATGATGGGTCTATACTTCTCCCACAGGAATATGACGCCATGCATCCCCATGTCATAGCGGTCCTCGGCCTCCACCAGTCCATTACGAAGCGCGCGCACTGAAATGTTTAGTAGTAGTGGGTTTGTGAAATGTATGTGAACTGTAATGGCTGAAACACGAGACCTTGAAATAGTAATACAAAACGTAGTAGCGTCAGCAACCCTCGACCAGAAACTCAACCTACTAGACATATTAACAATCTTCAGAAACGTCGAGTACAACCCCAAACGGTTCCCGGGCCTCGTATTCAGGCTTAAGAGGCCGAAGACGGCTACCCTCATCTTCAGCACAGGCAAAATGGTGTGCACTGGAGCAAAGTCTGAGAAGATAGCCCGGAGCGCCGTTAAGAAGGTGGTGCGGGAGCTCAATAACAATGGGATAATCATACTGGGTAAACCCAAGATAGTCATCCAGAACATAGTGGCCTCGGCCAACCTCCACGGCAAGATAGACCTGGAGACAGCCGCGGACATCATGGAGAACGTGATGTACGAGCCCGAGCAGTTCCCCGGTTTGATCTACAGGATGAAGGACCCCAAGACAGTCCTGCTT
>DATKWY010000015.1:0-3180 GCA_035529295.1 Candidatus Desulfaltia sp.
ACGTCGAACTAGGAAGAAGGTTCCCCGGCGGCAACGCGTTGAACGTGGCCGTCTACGCATCCAGGCTGCCCGGGGTCCGCGCCGACTACGTGGGCACCGTGGGCACAGACCTGAACGGCGGCTTCATACTGGACCAGATCATGGCCCAGGGCCTGGATGCCAGCAAGGTGCTCAGGTGGGACGGTGATACCGCCGTCACCACCATCCTCGTCAGGGGCGGTGAACGGGTCTTCACCCACTACCTGGAAGGCGTCCAGAAGGCCGCGACACTGCCCTTGGAGGCGCTTCCTGATCCCAGCGGCTACGACCTCATCCACTTCAGCGTCTGGGGCTTCGGCAGAGAACACATCCCAAACATCAGGGAGACGTCTGGCGCCCTACTGAGCTGCGACTTCAGCAACCAGCTGGACGACCCCCGCACAGGCATCATGTCCCACCTAGACTACAGTTTCTTCTCGGGAAGGCATCTGGCTGAGACGGGTGTGGACCCTGAGGCTAAGCTAAAGGAGCTGAAGGAGCGGACTCCGGGCGTGGTGGCCATGACCCGGGGGGAGTACGGGTCCCTGGTCTACGACGGGGAGAAGACGTACAGAGGAAAATCACACCCAGTGGAGACGGTGGACACCCTGGGGGCCGGCGACAGCTGGATAGCAGCGTTCCTGTGCAGCAGGCTCAAAGGCGAAACCATGGAAGAGTCCATAGAAAAAGGCCACAGGGCCGCCGCCGAAACATGCAGGCGGCTGGGGGCGTGGGGCGGGAACCCCTAGAACTTGACCTTATCGTAGAACCGCCAGGCGCCCATGCGCCTGTTCCGGGCCAGGCTCAGATAGTAGCTGAGCCACTCCAACTCAATGAAAAGGGTGAAAGGCGTCATGAGGTTGTCCACTTCCAGGCCCTGGCTGTCGTATTCGATGCACTCTACGCCGTTGCCCCTGGCGAACTCGATTACCGCCTCCTCCAGCTCCCGTTCACCGCCTCTGCCCCTGAGGAAGATGGCTGCGGCGCCCTCTGTGAATAGCTCCAGGGCGCCGTGCCTGAACTCGCTGTAGCTGATGGGGGTGCCGTGGATCCAGCACATCTCCATGAGTGTGCAGAGGCCGTACTGGTAGGTGAGGCCCCAGTTGATGCCGCCCCCCACCATGAATATCTCGTCGTGGTCCTTGAGCGTCAGGCCCTGTTTCCTGGCGGTCTCCTTGGCCCCTGGGATCATCTGGGGCAGTACCTCCGGTAGCCTGATCGCTGTCTCCACCATCCTGGCGCCCACCTCGCAGCCCCTCTCGGAGAATATCGTCCCGAAGAGGATGTAGAGGCAGCCCAGCTTGCCCAGGGTCACGCCCCTAGCCTCCCAGCCGACGCCGTGGTCCGCTTTCTTGTTTATCAAGGACTCCGCCCTCTGGGTGAGGCCCACGGTGGCGGCGCCCCGGTCCCTGCACCACTCCAGAGCATTAACGATCTCCTTGGTCCTTCCGCTCTGGCTGATGAATACGCAGGCGGCCTCGCCGTCCACGGCCTCCGGCCGCTGCTCCAGGAACTCCCAGCCGCTGTAAGCATGCACCGGCACCTTCGTGTACTTGTCCGCCAGGTACCGTAGGGGCAGCTGGACGCTGTAGCTTCCTCCGCTCCCCACCAGGTAGAACCGCTTGTACTTGGCCAGCTCCCTGCCCAGCTTAACCAGGGCGGGCTTCTGCTTCACCACGGCCTCGAGGGTCTGCTCCGTCACCCCGTCCTCAAGCCACTCCGGGCGGTAGGTCTCCTCCGATAGATAGTCCACGGGCTCACTCATATGTGACACCAGATGGCTGAAGGATGGGCTATGAAGATAAAAACGTTACAACAAGATGAGGGGAGCCTACAGCTCCAGCTTGAGGGACTCCTTCAGGCCCTTGTACCGGTTCCTGATGGTAACCTCGGTGACGCCGGCGGCGTCCGCGATCATCTTCTGGGTCCTCTTCTCGTCGTTCATGACGCAGGCGATGTAGAGGGCCGCGGCGGCCAGGCCCATGGGGTCCTTGCCGGCGGTGGTCTTCATTTCCTCGGCTCTCCGGAGGATGTCCACGGCGGTCTGCTGGGTGTTCTCGCTGATGTTCACCTTGGCCGCGATCTTGGGGACCCTGTACTGGGCCTTGGGGATGGGCATGCTCATTTTCAGCTCCCTCAGCAGCAGCCTGTAGCAGCGGGCCAGGTCCTTCTTGTCGATGGTGCTCACCCTTCCCAGCTCCCGGAGGGTCCTGGGGGTGCCTGTGTCCCTGCAAGCCGCGTAGAGGCTGGCTGCAGCGATGGCGCTGATGCTTCTGCCTCGTACCAGTCCTTTCTCCAGGGCCTTCCTGTAGATTACCGCCGCCCGCTCCTTCACAGACTTGGGTATGTGGAGCTTGTCGCTGAGCCTGCTGAGTTCGGTCATGGCGTGGCTCAGGTTCCTGTCGATGCTGCTCTGGTAGCTGCTCCTGATGTGCCACTTCTTCAGCCTAAGCATCTGGAACATGGTCTTGGTGGGGATCGTGCGCCCGAAGGCGTCCTTGCCCACCTGGCCGATCATGGTGCTGAGGCCCTTGTCGTGTACGCTGAAGCTGAGGGGCATCCCGACGCGGCTGCGCGAGTCTCTTTCGTCCTGGCTGAAGGCCCTCCACTCGGGGCCCTCGTTGATCATGTTATCAGCCACGACGAGTCCGCATTCTCCGCAGATACGCTCCCCGGAGCCGTTATCGATAATAATATGTTTGCTTCCACACTCGGGGCACACATCATCGTTGCTAACCTTATTGGCCGTCTTTAGCATCATTCTACTTCACCTTTGAGTTTAATTCGCTAGGAATACCCCGAGCCGCATCGGAATACTTATTCGCGAACAGAGTATCGATACAGCAACATTCGCCTATTTATACCTTTCCCCCATATGTACCATAGATTCCATAGCCGTTGATGTATGTTCTAGTATTTACATATGGAAAACTGATCGTTATAACTGATCAATTCCCGGTCGGAGGCCCAAACAATGGATCCAGAGTGTCTTTTAATACATTTACTTCAGTTCAGCGGCGCGCAACGATTTTAACCGGTGCCCACGCCTTCTTCACCATGGCTGACATCCCGCAGGTCAAGATAGCCGTCCTGGGTGGCTCCACCACCATAGGCGCCAGGTTCCCACACAACTACAGCGGCGTAGAGATCATCGGCGACAAC
>DATKWY010000016.1:0-2595 GCA_035529295.1 Candidatus Desulfaltia sp.
CAACACTACGCAACGCCCTGGAGCTCCTAGGGATCGAGGCCCCTGAGCGGATGTAGGTCACAGCCTGGGCAGCTTCCTCATGTCCTCCTCCAGACCCTGGAGGAGCTTCCTGTTGTAGATGGCCGCGGCCGGGTGGTACAGGGGCACCAATGTGACAGCGCCCCACTTCTCCTGAACGCCCCGAGGCACGCCGTGGATGTCCCCTATCACAGCAGGCTCCAGGCCGTACCTGCCCTGGAAGTAGCTGAGGCTGCTGTTACCCATGGGTGCGATGACCCTGGGCCTGAGGATGCCCAGCTGCTCCTCAAGGTAGGACCGGCAGGCCTCCACCTCACCCTTCTTGGGCCTCCTGTTTCCCGGGGGCCTGCACTTCACGATGTTCATGATGAACACGTCTTCACGTCGGAGCCCCGAAGCATCAAAGAGCCTGTCCAGGAGCTTGCCCGCGGAGCCCACGAAGGGCAGCCCCGATTCGTCCTCTTTCCTGCCCGGCGCCTCACCCACGAGAACTATGGCGGCGTCCAGGCTCCCAGAGCCTACGACGACGCTGCTCCTAGATGAACATAGATTACACCTGGTGCAAGCCTCAGCCCTCTCCTTGAGGGCCCTCATGCGTTCAAGCCTGGTCTGGTCAACGCTGGTGAACACTAGACGACACCGGACTCAACGAGCCTCTTATACTCCTCGGGGCCCAGCCCTAAAAGCTCTCTCAGAACCTCCTCCGTGTCTCCCCCCAGCTCCGGAGCCGGCCCCCTGGGGGCCGGTTTCGTGGCGCTCATCTTGATGGGGTTTCCCTGGAGCTTTACCTTGCCCAGGCCGGGCTGCTCCACCTCTACCACCATCTCCCTAGCGCCCGAGATGTGGGGGTCCTCCGAGGCCTCCTTTATGTCGTAGATGGGGCAGGAGGGCACCCTGCTGTCGTTCAGGAGCCTCACGATCTCCTCCTTGCCATGGACCATAGTCCACTCCTCCAAAGCCTGCCTGAGCGGCTCATGGTTCTCCACCCTCAGCTTGTTGGTCCTGTACCTCGGGTCCTCACCCAGGCCCCTCAGCCCGGTTGCCTCCAGGAACCTGGCCCAGATGGCGTCGTTGGCTATCCCTATGACCACCCAGCCGTCCCTGGCCCGGAAGGTGTCGTAGGGGTAGATGAACTCGTACCTGTTGCCGATCCTGCCAGGGATGTGGCCCTCAACGTAGTACTTCTGGGGTATGTTCTCCAGGGATGCGAAGACGCTGTCCACCAGTGAGACGTCCACCATCTGGCCTACGCCGGTGCGGTCACGGATGTTTAATGCGGCGAGTATCCCTATGCAGCAGAAGAGGCTGCTCAGGATGTCCCCAATGGCTGTCCCTGATCGTGTCGGGGGCGAGTCTGGCCATCCGGTGATGCTGAGGAGGCCCCCCATGGCCTGGCCTATGATGTCGTAGCCGGGCCTGTCCCGGTAGGGCCCAGTCTGGCCGAATCCCGAGATGGCGGCGTAGATGAGGCGCGGGTTGACCATCTTGAGCTCATCGTAGCTTAGTCCCAGGCGCTCCATGGTGCCAGGCCTGAAGTTCTCGATGAGGACATCGCACCGCCGCACCAGCTCCTTGAAGAGCCGCTTACCTTCCAGGGTCTTCAGGTTCAGGGTTATGCTCCTCTTGCCCCGGTTCAGGTTCACGTAGTAGAGGCTCAGCCCGTCCTTGAAGGGGGGAAACTCCCTGGAGTCGTCGCCGGTGCCAGGCACCTCTAGCTTGATGACGTCGGCCCCCATGTCTGCCAGAAGCATGCCGCAGAAGGGGCCAGCAAGAACCCGGCTCATGTCAAGTACCCTGACACCCAGGAAGGCGTCTCGGCTCAGCATGTGCCATAACTGGGCTAGATACTATAAAAGAGGTGAAGGTGAGTGGGGCTACTCTATGGTCATGACCGCGGAGTAGACCGCCGGAATTATCCGCTCGATGGCCATCACGGCTCCCTGACTGGGCCTGATCTCTATCCGGAAATTCTCGTAGGGGTGGGCGTACAGCTCAGCCCTGCTGGGCAGAACGGGGTCCGTGTCTGTTAGGGCCATCTTCGTGAAGTCTATCTCGACTCTGAACTTCTCACCCGTCTCGAGGAGGGTGTCAGGGTCCCCGGTGATGCGTTTAATGGTCATGATTGTGCCGTTCTGCTGGTACACCTCGCCGTGACACCTGGAGTTGGTGTAGGTTGCCACAAGCCTGTTGTCATCCACGTCTATAGGCTCGTGGCCCTGGCTGAGCTTAATGTAGAACACCACCTTGGTGAGGCATACGCTAGCCTGGCTCGCGGGTATGACCGTCGTGTTAGAGAAGTAGCCCACGAGTCCGCTGTCTATGAGCATGGAGCTGCTGGCCTCGCGCATGCCCGTCGAGATGACCGACTGGGCCTTCTCCGCGGTCAGGAAACCCATGTTGAGGATCACGAAAGCGAATGCAGCAGCCGTGATGACAAAAGCTACTAGAATGATGGCGGTCTCGAGACCAGTCATCCCTCTGCGTCTATTCCACATCTTCAATTTCTCCGTGACTTGACTAATCCAGTTCTCTGGGTTTGAACTATATTTCTGGAGCAGAGTATTAAGAAAATGTGTG
>DATKWY010000017.1:0-2856 GCA_035529295.1 Candidatus Desulfaltia sp.
CACGTGTTTGAGTTTCCTACCGAACTTTATGTGGTTGGATATGTATAGGCCCAGGGGGACGACCACGAAGTCGATGTTGGCCATGGGGTCCTGCTTCCGGACTCCTGTCTTGCCTATGGTGGCGGTGGTGGTCTCGGACTCCAGGGTGGCGCCCATGTATGCGCCGTGGTTCCAGCTGAGGGCCTCCGATATGGGTGGGTTGGTGTCGCTGTCCCTGCCGCCGTAGAAGACGCCGTGGACGCGGACGCCCTCGGGGTCGTTGTACCTGGTGTCCACGTTCTCAAGCTCGCTGAGCCTCATGGTGTACCTGGCGTTGGGGTGGGCGTAGGGTATCTCGCCGCCGTCCTTGTCCTTGAGCCCCTTGTGCCACTCGCCCTGGTAGTTGACGCCCTTCTTCGGCGGCTCCATGCCCATGCCGAGCCAGTAGGGGACGCCGTCCGTGATGAGTATGTTGCTGAAGATGAGCTCCCGGGGCGTGGTCAACGCGTTGTAGATTACTGGGTCGTCCTCGGGGTTAACGTCCTGGATGATGCCGAAGATGCCCTGTTCAATATTGACGGCTCTGCAGTAGCCCTCCGGGTCCTCCTTGAGGTAAACGATGTCGTCGCCCACTATGCTCTGCCCGGGGATCATGGCTGTGCTGGTCTTGCCGCAGGCCGACGGGTAGGCGCCGGTGAAGTAGGTGACCCGGTCCTTGCCCGGCGGATGGATGCCCATGACCAGCATGTGCTCGCTGAGCCAGTCCTCGTGGTTGGCCTTGTAGACGGCTAGACGCAGGGCCAGCTTCTTCAGGCCTACGCTGTTGCCGGCGTACTGGTTGTTGACGCTGTACACCTTGCCGTCCACAACGTCGATGTAGATGCGGCGGTTCTGGACGTTCTTGGTGACGTTGGTCTCCGTGAGCTCCCCAGCCGAGTGTACGAAGGTGAAGAAGTCCTTGGACCCCTTAAGCGCCTTGAACTGCTCATAGCCCTGCCTGTAGAGAAGGTCCTCGCTGTGGGCCACGTAGCTGCTGTCAGTGACCTGGAGGGTGCACAGGCTGAACCTGCTGCCCGTGGGGCCCAGGCTGTAGAACTTGACCAGCATCTCCTTGCCCTCCATGGCGCCGTCCATTAGGCCGAGTACCTCCTTGAGGCCTCCTTCCCGGTCAGTGGTGTTGATGTTGGCGCTGAGCTTCATGCCGGGGGGCGTCAGCACCTTGGTTGAGCCCTTGTCCCGGGCAAGGTCGTTGGGTCCGTCGAAGTGGATGGTGTGGCCCTTAAGATTCAGGGGCGTCTCCTCGCCGGTGCTCAGGGCCAGCTTGCGGACGTACTCCACGTCCGTCTTGGACTCGTCGAGGACGGTGACCTTGGCGGGTTTACAGAGCTTTATGAACCGGAGGAGCTGCTCCTCCACGTGGGGATTACCGAGAGCCCTGAGCTTCTTCAGGCTCTTTTCATCCATTAACTGCTTCAGTGAGTCAGTCAATATTCCACTTTAATGCTTCAGGGAAGCCCATATTAGGCTTATCGGTCAGGAATAACTCGATTCCTAGTGGGGGAGCTGCGGGTCATAACTATTAAAACTCCACACGCCCTCATTGAACCATGTCTGAGAACGGTAAGCTCAGCAGATTCTGGGTACAGGAACTCACCAGGCCGGCCTTCGAGGACTGGCTGGAACACGAACCCGCCCCCGTCGTCATCATCGGCATCGGGGCCATAGAGCAGCACGGGACCCACCTGCCCCTGGGCACGGACAGCCTCGGGGTGGCCAGGTTCATCCACGACGTGGCCAGCCGCACCAACAGCGTCTGCATCCACCCGTGCTGGCCAGGGTACAGCCCCCACCACATGGCCTTCCCCGGCACGGTCACCTTCAGCGCCGAGACCCTCCTCAACATACTGCTGGACACCGTAGAGAGCTTCGCCCAGCACGGCGTCAAACGCATAGTGCTCATCAACTACCACGGCGGCAACGACAACATCATGAAACTGGCCGCCCAGATAGCCAAACGCGAGTACAGGGTCATGGTGGCCACGCCCCACGGCCCAAGCGACACAGAGACAGCCAAGAAGATACAGGACAGGATGAAACGGTACTTCGAGGTACACAGCGGCCCCAGGGAGACCGCCTTCGCCCTCCACTACTTCCCCGAGCTGGTGGAGACATGGAGGCTAGAGAACTGGGAGAACGGAGTCATAATCCCGGAGCAGCTCCAGGAGTTTATGGACCCGGACAGGGAGGACTACGAGCTGGTGAGCCAGGTCCTCAACGCGTGCATAGGCCCAGACACCGAGGACATCACGCGCACAGGCCAGTACGCCACCAGCGACCCCCGGAAGGCTGACGTGGAGGAGGCCGCCACCATGGCCATGGAGGCCACCCAGTTCCTAGTGGACTTCATTAACCTGTGGAAGAAGATCCCCGTGCCCCCGGGGTACAAGGACTAACTTTTAGGCTATAAAGCTGGCATAAAGTTAGGTAACTTTTTTTACCTTTATAACAGCCACGTTTATCTATTCCTATAGTTTCATTAAAATGTGAGTCTATTGTGGTTGGTGTAAAACCGTATATGGCGTCGAGTACAGAAGAGGCGCGGAACTCATCTGACCCCGAACCAGAGGTTAAACTGCCGCAGAGAAAAAAAGAGAACACTAGAAAATTGGCTGTTTTAGCATTCGCCGTAATCTTTCTTTCTTTATCGTACTCGGTTTTTTTCGTGCCTCAGCAAAGACCGGACGAGCCCCTGATGGTGACCATCAGGGACGACGCAGGAGAGACTAGGCTTCTCGACACGGAGTTTACAGAGGACTACGACTACTCCAGTCTATGGAATAAATTAGTATCATTTGAAGATTTCAGCCGCAGCTCCGA
>DATKWY010000018.1:0-4009 GCA_035529295.1 Candidatus Desulfaltia sp.
GTGCGATCACCCCACCATCAACTACAGGCTGGTGAACGCCGGAGCCGTGGATGTGTCCAACCTTCTCGGTAACCACTACAGCCCAGCATTCTACGGTATAACTGAGCCGTCAGAGTACCTTGAATGGATGAGAGACCGCCAGGTGTCGATGTGGCTGAGGTACGATTACAGGTCGGACCCGGTGTGGGCTGTGATGGAGGCCAACTACCCCGGGGTCCTGGTGTGGGTGACTGACACCCCCTGCGCCAGGGTCTACGCCGTTGACCAGGCGTTAATCTCGGAGCTTCTCGGCCATGGAAACACCTAATATACGTTACGCGCTCCATGAAGGCTGAGGAAGGGATGTCCAGGTACGAGGAGCTGGGAGTCAACGTCAAGAAGCCGGGGATAGAACAGTTCAAAGACTCCATAGATAACCTCCACCCCGAGGCCTTCTGCGTCATCCAGAGGGACCCCCTGGACCCAGAGATGGGCCTGGTGACCCACACCGACTCTGCGGGCAGCAAACCCATCCAGGCCTACCTCCACTACCGGGAGACCGGTGACCCATCCTGGTTCAGGGGCCTGGCCCAGGACGCCCTGGCCATGAACCTCAACGACGTCCTCTGCGTAGGCGCGGACCCCGTGACCTTCGTAGACTACGTGGCCTTCAACACGTTGCTCATCGACAGGGTCGGCCTCCTGGGGGCCCTGGCGGACGGCTTCGCCGGGTGCCTGGACGCCATGAAGAGGGAGGGCCTGCCCTTCATGTTCGCCGGCGGAGAGACGGCTGACCTACCGGACCTGCTACGCACCCTGGACGTGTGCGTCACCATGGTGGGCCGCGCCAAGCTCAGTGACCTGGTCACAGGGAGCAGGGTCGCCCCTGGGGACGTGATCGTGGGTCTCAGGAGTGGAGGAGCGGTCCGGTACGAGAAGGGGGTGAACAGCGGCATAATGAGTAATGGACATACTCTGGCCAGGACGTCCCTCATGAGCCCAGACTACCTGGAGATGTACCCCGAGATGTCTCACCCGGCGCGAGGCAGGTACGTGGGCCGGTTCAAGTACGACGACCACCTCGACGATCTGGACTCCACGGTAGGTGAGGCACTGCTCTCACCCACCAGGCTCTTCGCACCCATAGCCAAGGCCGTGCTCAGAGAGGTGGGCGCGGGCGTCCACGGAATGGTGCACAACACGGGCGGCGGCCAGACCAAGTGCCTCCGCCTAGGCAGCGGTATCGGGTACGTGAAGGATGGGCTGCCGGACCCTGACCCGGTGTTCAAGCTGGTGCAGAGGGAGGGTCGCGTGGGGTGGCGCGAGATGTACCAGGACTTCAACATGGGGGTCGGCTTCGAGTTCATAGTGGACCCGAGCGTGGCTGATGAAGTGGTGTCCACGGCCTCAGGTTACGGGATAGGCGTGGACGTTGTGGGCCGCTGCGAGCGGTCCAAGGACGGGAACCAGCTGAGGATAGTGTCGCCCTACGGCGATTTCAGGTACGCCTAGCTACCTTGCTGCCGCCGCCCGGGATTTCGCTGATAAGGTGTTGCCGCAGTAGATGCAGTACAGGGTCTGGGGGACCTCGGACTTGCAGTGGGGGCAGGTCACGACGCCGGGGAGGGGCTCCTCCTTTTCCTCCTCGGGGTCGATGCTGGGCGCCTCATCAAGAATAGTAGGACTGTCAGCGGTGACGTTCTGGGAATTGTTCTCGTATCTCAGGTCGAAGAACTTGTTCTCTGTCTCTCTCCTCAGCTCCACCCCCTGGGGGCTCGGCTCAGGTGGCGTTGCCTGAGGCTCAGGAGCTGGGCTCGCCGGTGGTTCCACTATGAGCTCGTCGATGGTCTCAGTCATCGGCTCAATCAAAGGCTCGGCGGCTTCCACTGATGGCATGATTAAGGGCTCCACCGCCGGTTCGGGTGTGGGCTCAGGCTCCGCTGCCTGAAATATTATGGGTCTGAAGAGGGCTTCGCTTATCTCAATGGTCTCCACAGGCTCCGGCTCGGGGATGGGTTCCTCGACTATCTTTGTGGGCTCTGGTCTCACATTTTTCTCAGGCTCATATATTTTCTCAGGAACCTCTGCTTTTTTCTCGATGGAGCCTTCTTTTTGTTTCATGTTTACTTTAACTATTAGCGCCAGTACCCCCATGCCTATTAGGGCTATGAACATTAATACGAATAGGAGCTCATTATACCACATATCCTTACAGGTATGACTTATAGGAATATATTTTTACAGTACAGGGGGAGGTGTCCACGATATATTATTTTAGTTGTTTAAGTCAACTCCGGCACATTCGATGCATCTTTTTACATCAATTTCTATGATATTTTTCAATGTTTTTTACATTAAAATGTTAATATTTTGCGGTTTCAGAGAGCACATAAAATAAGCGGGGCGCCTCCGAACAATATTATTCGGATAAACTCGTATACACCGGCTTTTATCCAATTAGGAGTTGAAAACCCGAAAAAAGTTTAAAAACGAGTCCTTGGTTTCGATAATCTAAGTGGTTAAGACTTTGGATATAAGGCAGATAGACTCCTACATAATCATGTTTGGTGGCTTCAACTTCTTCTACTGCTACTATAACATCATGAGAGGCGACTGGCTGGGTACAGCGGTGGGCCTGGTGAACTTTCTGGCTCTGGTATACTTTGGGGTCAACATGAAGAACCCTGAGTGGATGAAAAGGGCCGGGCTCGACTGATACCTCATTCGATAAATAATGGCCCGTGACTTATGCCTGATTGTTACCCTTCATCCTTTCCAGGAGCTCGCTGATCTCTATGGATGCTTCCTCGTACCTCTCCCGGGCCTCAGGGGACTGGGAGTACATGTACTTGTCCCGCTCCTCTGAGAGCCGCTTGTACCTGTACTCCAGCCAGAGGCTCTCGGCTTCCATGTGTTTGATCTCTGAGCCACAGTAAGGGCAGGTGCCTTTCTCCATGGTTGCATTGGTGGATGTTCTGGGTTTATGTAGGTGATGGAAAAACGATTTAGATTAATGCTAAATAAAAGCGTGCGATGCCGGTTTCCGCGTGGCGGCGCTTCGCACGTTGGCCTCAGTGTAACTCTGATTCATCACTGTTCAATCTAATGCCTTCACATCATCGGCCAATGATACCATGCAACGGGTTGACAATAAGTGTGTCGAAAAAAAAAGACGGTCTACTCTATCTTGAGCTGGGTGCCTCTGTCGTCCTGCTGCTTCTTGCTGAACACGATCTCAAGGACTCCGTTCCTGTAGGTGCTCCTCGCCGTGCTCTGGTCCACCTCCGCGGTGAACTCCAGCTCCTTGTAGTACTTTCTCTCCGGGTTATCCACGCTGATGGTGAGCCCGCCCGGGGTGGCGTAGAGCCTTATGTCCTGCTTCTCCACGCCGGGGAGCTCGGCCAGCACCTTGACACTGCCGTCGTCCTCGATGATGTCCACCAGGGGCTCCCGCCTCTCCTGCAGGTTAAGGGGGGAGCCGCCTTCCCCGGTGAGGCCCGGCTTCATGTTGCCGAACTCCGTGATGACGGGCTTGCCGTCGGGCCCTATATTGACGCTGTAACCGTAAACGAAGGGCCCGTACTCCCGCTGGGTGGAGCCATCCGGCTGCCTTATCTCCCTGTAGGTGTCGCTGGGCAATGTGTCCTGCATCTCCTTGAAGGTCTCGGTCATCTCCTTCTCCATCTCCTCCATCATGCGCTCTATGTCGCCGAAGATGCTGCTGCGTCTGCCGAAGCGTTTAAACCACTCGTCCCAGAAGCTCAACTTTCTCACTGAGAAACCGTGAACGTGGACCCGATTTAAACCCTACCCTACTCCTTAAGAGCCCCGTTTCCCGATAATACCTGTCTTGACCATACTCGTCAGCTACAGCGAGATCGCGTTGAAGAGCAGGCCCGTGAGGAGCCGCCTGGAGAAGCAGATGGCCAACCAGATCGCGTTCACCCTTCGACGGGCCGGGTACAGCGGCTTCACCGTCAACAGGCGGTTCGGAAGGATAGTCGTGGAGGACGTGCCCGGCGACGCCGCG
>DATKWY010000019.1:0-3707 GCA_035529295.1 Candidatus Desulfaltia sp.
AGGCTGCCAGTCCTCCAGGAGGCAGCCAGGACCCTGGGCTCGGTCCAGATCAGGAACCTGGCAACCCTGGGAGGCAACCTGTGCAACGCGTCGCCCTGCGCCGACACGGCGGTTGCCCTCCTGGCCTACGACGCGGTGGCCCACATCGCGGGCCCCGGCGGCGACAGGACCGTCCCCCTGGACGGCTTCTTCAAGGGGCCAGGCGCGACAGTGCTTGAGAGGGGGGAGATACTGACAGGCGTGTCGGTCCCCAAGCCCGCCAAGAACACCGTGGGGCGGTGGCTCCGAGTCGCCAGGGCCTCCATGGACATCGCGACCATAAGCCTGGCCGTGACCGTGAAGCTCAAGGACGGCGCTGCCGAGGACAGCCGCTTCGCCTGGGGCACCGTGGCGCCGACACCCATGAGGACGAAGGAGGTCGAGGCCTACGTCAGGGGCAGGAGGCTTGACCATGCATGCATCGAGGAGGCGGCCAGGCTCGCCTCACGCAGCATCAAGCCCAGGGAGAGCGGCAGGAGCAGGGGACCCTACAAGCGGAGGGTCGCCCACGGGTTCGTCGTGGAGGCGTTAACGAGTCTAGTGGAGGCACAGAGATGAGGATACAGTTAACAGTCAACGGGGCGAAGAGGAGCTTCGACGTTGAGCCCAACACCCTTCTACTGAACCTACTCAGGGACGAGATGAGCCTGACCGGAACCAAGTACGGCTGCGGCATAGGCGAGTGCGGCGCGTGCACAGTCCTCATGGACGGCGAAGCGGTCCTCGCATGCATGATCCTTGCCGTCGACGCCGACGGCCGCAGGGTGGACACCGTTGAGGGGCTAGCCGAGGGCGGAGAGCCCCACCCGATACAGCAGGCCTACCTGGACGAGGGGGCCGTGCAGTGCGGGTACTGCACGCCCGGTTTCATCATGGCCACGAAGGCTCTGCTCGATGAGAACCCTGCGCCCACGGAGGCCGAGATACGTGAGTACCTGAACGGCAACTTGTGCAGGTGCACGGGCTACGTGAACATAGTGAAGGCCGTGCAGAGGGCGGCCCAGGCCCTGAGATGAACGCCGCGGCGGTTGTCCTGGCGGCTGGCAAGTCCAGCCGCATGGGCTCCAATAAGCTTCTCCTACCCTTCTTTGGCAAGACGGTGCTGGAGACCACTCTGGACGCCTTGAAGGGGATGAAGACAGTGGTGGTGACCGGGCACAGGCCAGAGGAGCTTGAGGAGGTGCTCTCCGGGTACAGTGTCGAGGTGGTCCACAACCCGCGCCACGAGGAGGGAATGACCACCAGCTTCCAGGCCGGGTTGAGGGCGATGGACACCGACGCCGTGTTCCTGGTCTTGGGGGACCAGGTAGGTCTGGACAGGAGGATGCTCTCAGCCATGGTTCAGGTGCTGGTGGAGGACAAGGAAGCAGTCATGGTGAGCCCCAGGTACGGCGACAGGAGAGGCCACCCTGTCCTCTTCAGGCGCAGCCTCTTCTATGAGATACTGAGCCTAAAGCAAGGCGAGACTCTGAGGGATGTCGTGACGCAGCACGAGGAGGGCCACAGGTACGTGGAGGGCGACGTGTGGACGGTGATAGACATGGACACGCCCGAGGAGTACGAGGCCGCCAAGAAGCTGTGGTCCCTGACGGGCAGAGGCTAGGCCCCTGCCCGGGCCTTGATGAGCTCCGCCGCTATGCTGACGCCGATCTCCCACGGGGTCTCGGCCCCTATCTTCAGGCCGATGGGTCCCTTGATGGCGTCCACCGCGGAAGGGTCGTAGCCCTCCTCCTTGAGCTGCCTCTTGTGCTCACGGGCCTTGTTACTGCTCCCCAGAAGCCCAATGAAGGCCGGCCCTGATTTCAACGCGTGTCTGAGGCCGGCTAGCTCGAACTCCGTCTCCCCGTGAAGCACTACCACGTAGTCGCTGGGCCTGACCTTGACGCCTTTGAGGCTGCCGGGGTACGGCCCGTTGACCAGGTTCATGCCTGGAAAGTTGGATTCTATGGCGGTCTTGGCGTCGTCCACCACGGTCACCTTGAAGCCGCACTCGGCGGCCATCCTGGCCGCCGCCTGGGCTATGAGGCCCGAGCCCATGACTATGAGGCCCGGGTCGGGTTTCACAACGTCCATGAATATCTTCACCTCTCCTCCGCACTTGCTGTTCACGGGGATCATTCCTTCCCGTGCTGGCACCCCCATGGCGAAGTGGAAGCTTCTGGGATTGTTCTCCTTCAGAGCCACCAGGGCCTCCTCCACGAGGAGCCGCTCCATGCCTCCGCCGCCGATGGTGCCCATGGTCTCACCCTCCACGGTGACCAGCATCTTGCTGCCTGGGTCCCTGGGGCCGTGGCCCTCCTTGTAGGTGAGGGTGCAGAGGACGCAGGGCCTTCCCGCGTCCAGCTCTTCCTTGAGCCTGGCTATGATCTCGGGGTCACTCAGGGGATATACGCTCCGCGGCGTCCAGTATGGCCTCAAGTATCTTGGTGAACCCGGTGCACCTGCATATGTTGCCCTCGATGCCCCGCTTCACCTCCTGCTCCGTGGGGTGGGGGTTGTCCCTCAGGAGGGCGTAGGCGCTCATCAGCATCCCGGGGGTGCAGAAGCCGCACTGGACGGCCCCGTTCTCCACGAAGGCCTCCCGGAGGTCTATCATGAGCGGGTTCTTCTCCAGGCCCTCCAGTGTTGTGACGTAGCGGCCCTCCACCTGGGGCGCCAGCACCAGGCAGCTGGTCACGGGGTTGCCGTCCAGGAGCAGCGTGCATGCGCCGCACTCTCCCTGCTCGCAGCCCTTCTTCACGCTCTTAACGTCAAGGTGGTCCCTTAGCATGTCCACCAGGCTGGTGTAGGGCTCCACCTCCACGGTTGTGGGCAGTCCGTTTAGCTCAAAGTTTATCCTCATGGCGTTCACCTCGCACGCTCCGCGGCCTCGGTCAGGGCCCTCTTGAGTAGCACCCCGCACATGTCCCTCCTGTACTCCGCTGTGCCCCTCACGTCGGTGATGGGGGCGACGCTGCTCTTCACAGCCTCCGCGGCCTCTTCCAGGAGCTTATCGGTGAGGAGTTCACCCCGTAACATGGCCTCCACGTCAGGCGTCCTCACAGGCGTCTCGGCCACCGACCCGAAGGCCAGCCGGGCCTCCTTAATCTCGGAGCCGTCCATCTCCACGTAGGCGGCCGCGCTGACCACGGACAGGGTGAAGGCCTTGCGCCGGCCTATGCGCTTGAAGGACGAGGCTGATCCTTCAGGGGGGACGGGGAACCTGATCTCGGTCACAACCTCTTCCGGCTCCAGGCTGTTGAGTTTGGGCCCGGCGAACAGCTCATCCAGAGGTATTATCCGGGTATCCTCCAAGCTCCTTATGGTCACCTCGGCCTCATGGACCAGCAGAGGCGGAGCCGAGTCGGCGGCCGGCGACGCGTTGCACAGGTTACCGGCGATGGTGGCCCTGTTCCTTACCTGGGGGCTGCCTATCCACGAGACGGCGTCCACCAAGGCATGGGCCTTGGCCGCAATGGGGCTCGCCGCCACCTGGGTGTGAGTGGCCGTCGCCCCTATGCAGATGAAGCCAGAGTCCTCACGGATGTAGTTGAGCTCGGTGACGTTGTTCAGGTCCACCAAGTGGCTAGGACTACAAGCCGCCTCCCTCAGAAGAGGCACTAGGTCGGTGCCTCCCGCGAAGAGCTTGGCCTGGTCCAGGTTGGTTAAGAGAAGCAGAGCCTCGTCCA
>DATKWY010000020.1:0-2104 GCA_035529295.1 Candidatus Desulfaltia sp.
CACGCGATGTTGCTCTTCATGTCGCAGGCGCCACGGCCGTGTAATCTGCCGTCCTTGATGACAGCCTTGAAGGGGTCTGCGACCCAGTCGTCACCGGCGGGCACCGTGTCCGTGTGGGCGTTGTAATTGAGCCGCTTGCCCGGCCTGGAACCCTCTAGTATGCCGTATATGTTGGGGCGGCCCGGCTCCACGTACTCCAACTCGGTTTTGAACCCGTAGCCTTCGAGCTTATCCTTCATGTAGAGGCTCAGGGCCTCCTCCCCCCCGGTGACGCTGGGGATGCCTATCATCTCCTCCGTCAGCCTCACCGTGTAGGAGTTGTCAAGCCTACTGAGGGTTTCTTCTAGCATGAGAGAAATTGGGCGCTTTACTGGTTTAAGGGGTGCGCCCGGACAGATACCTGTCAGCCATCAACGCGAATACCTTGCTCACTGGGCCCAGGGTGTCTATCAGCGTGTACTCGTCCCTCTGGTGTGAACCGCCGTCATAGGGCCCCAGGTGGACGCAGGGGATCCCGCCCTCGCCGGCGAAGGTGTTGGCGTCCGTGATGCTGCTGCTGTACTTGAAGTGGGGCGCCTCACCCATGGTCTCCCTGTACGCCCAGTCGAAGACCTGGATGATGGGCTCCTCTCTGCTCAGGGCGTAGCTGGCGTAGAAGGGGGGCTTGGTCTTCACCTCCACGCTGGCCTCAAGGCGCAGGGACCCAATCAGCTCCTCCATGTCCTTGATGGCGGACTCCACGGTCTCCCCAGGCACCAGGAGCCTGTTCACCTCGAACCTGCACTCGGCGGGCACCACCACGCTGTAAACCTTGTAGCCGCCCTCTATCTTCAGGGTGCTGGTGTTGCCCTTGAACTGGGGGTGCCGCGGTAATCTGAGCTTGTGCAAGTTGGCCAGTATGATGCCCGCCTGCTCCACGGCGTTGACCCCCTGCTCTGGGCTGAAACCGTGGGCCGCCCTACCGTGGACATAGATGTCGTATAGGACCTTTCCAGTGATGCCGAGGTGCGTGGGCTTCCTCTCGTCGGCCGTGTTCGGTTCCGCCAGCACAATAGCGTCCACCTTCCCGTACTCCGTCTTCAGCATTGCCTTAGCCCCCTCCCCGTAGGCCTCCTCGTCGATTACGCCGCTGAAGCTCAGCTCGCCGCTGAACTCGTGCCCCGACTCAGCGTAGGCTCTGATCGTGTTGAGGATGCAGGCTATGCCGCCTTTCATGTCGTTGCTGCCTAGGCCGTAGATCCTGTTACCCTCCACCTCCGGGGTAAAAGGGTCCCTGGTCCAGCCCGCCACCACGGGCACTGTGTCCATGTGGCCATTGAAGTTAAGCCTCTTACCCTTCTTAGAGCCCTTCAGCTTGGCGTACACGTTGGGGCGGCCAGGCTGGGCCTCATGGAGCTCGGTCTTCAGGCCCATGGAGTCCAGCTTCCCCTGCAGGTAGTGAGCCAGCTCCTTCTCCTCCCCCACGACGGAGGGTATCTGTATCATCTCCTTGAGGACACGTAGAGTGTAGCTGTCATCCAACCCCCTGAGAACATCTTCGATCATAGTACCAATAATTGTAGGCTCCGGGTCTAAATGATTATCTAGCGAGACGTGAACCGGGCGGCCACAGCATCCTCGCGTCCTCAAACCCTACATCGAGTTGCACTCTGATTCATATCAGGCTCTTATATACAGAACCGTTTTACCCTTCTATGAAGGGTAAAAGTGGAAAGAAAATGAGTAAAATAATTCGCGTAGACATGGAGAAGCTAACAGCCAAAGTTGAAAACCTTCCCGACAAGTACAGGAACAGGGGCGGGAGGTGGCTCACCGACAGCTACATCTCCGATGAGGTGGATCCAGCATGCCACCCTCTCGGACCGAAAAACAAGCTCGTATTCGCACCTGGGATGGTTACAGGTA
Source organism: Candidatus Desulfaltia sp. (assembly GCA_035529295.1). Classification (GTDB taxonomy): domain Archaea; phylum Thermoproteota; class Bathyarchaeia; order TCS64; family TCS64; genus RBG-16-57-9. The sequence goes on from DATKWY010000020.1 coordinate 1,906, forward strand.
CGAAGGCGCCCAGCTCAGGGAGGCTATCTGTTGGAGGTAAGTCGCCTCTAACAGGAGGGATCAAGGAGGCTAACGCAGGCACACCCTTCGCCGAGCAGCTTGCGGTTCTCGGGTACAACGTCATCGTCGTCGAGGGATTGCCCAAGGATAAGAGCAGGTACTGGCAACTCGAAGTCAACTCCAAGGGAGTCAAACTGGC
>DATKWY010000021.1:0-4194 GCA_035529295.1 Candidatus Desulfaltia sp.
TAGAAACCAGACCGAGAACAAGCCGCGGGCGGCATGCTACTGCCTGCTCAAGTAGATCAGAATCGTGGACGCCACCGTCGTGAACAAGTCCGGCAGATAGTTAAAGTACTGCACCAACGCCACACCCGAACCCCCACCCGACAAACTCAACAGCACAGGATTAGTGAACAAGCTATAACTCAGCAACGCACCGCTCAAGAACACCAGCCCCAGAGTGAACCCCGCCTTAGTCTTCCTGTACATGTCCATATAAGTCGCGAACAAGTACACCAGCAACACCGTGTTCACCAAACCAATCAGAATCTTACCCCTCATGAACGAGGCCAACTGGCCGCTCAACCCCCTCAGCTGCTCATAGCTCAGGTCCTCCAGCCTAGGATCCACGAGTATCCTGGGGTCATCCAGCAGCCTGAACAGGATGTCCTCCTCGCTAGGCAACACCCACGCCAGGCTAGCCTGTATGCTGACCACAAAGTATAGGGCCATGATGGCCACCGCCACCTGCTGCTTCCTGTTCATCTGCAAACTACACGCCTCCACCATCACTATTATCCGTTGTTCCAATTCTCTTCAGAATCTCTTCAAAATCCCCGTAGGACTCGTCCAGCTCCGCCGACACGAAGTACATCTTGCCGTACCGCTTGCCCAGGGTCGTCACTAGCCCGTTCTTCTCCAGGATGTCCATGTGGTGCCGGACGGTGCGGTAGTCCACCCCCAGCACTTCGCACAGCTGGTTGGCGTTCATGGGCTCCTCCCGGATGGCCACTATGATCCTGGCCCTGTTCTCCCCGCCCCGGCTACCAGCGATGAGCCACTGCAGCACATGCTTGAGGTACCGGTTCCTGGAGGACACACTACAACCCCACAGTATGGGCATACTCACGCGAATGGGGTTTTAAAGCATGCTGCATACTGAAGAGATTCTGATCAAATTATGAAGAGATACTGAAAAACCGTTTAAAACCCGTCCACGGCAAGAATACCCATGCAGAAGGACGAGCCCCACGGAGAGAAGCCCCACGCCCCCACGACCCTGGAGCGGGCCCTGAGGGCCCTGAGCCTCGCTATGAGGAACCTGAAACAGGTGAAGGCTCCGTACCTGGAGCCAGCGTAGGAGGAAGCACGGTGAACTGGGAGCAGATGTATGCCACAGTTAGAACCCCGAAGAGCATCCTGCTCCCAGATCATACCCCAGCCGGAGGATCAAGTTTACGATTGGCCCCGCCTCTTTCTTATCGATGCTTAGTTCTCAACAACCATCAGTATAAACCCCTGAATCCCCGCGGCGCGCAATGGTTGTCAGACTCGGCTAGGAGGAAGCGTCCGTGAACATACTCGACGTAGCACGCATGTCAGTTGAGGGGCTTAGCGAGAGAAGGTTCAGGTTCGCCCTCAACCTATTGGGTATCCTCATAGGGTGCGCCGCTATAACAGGGTTAATCGCCTTGACTCAGGGGATGAGTGTGGAGATTAACAGCCAGCTGGGGTCGCTGGGCACCCAGACGATCACTGTGTTGCCTAATGCCCAGATGGGTATGGGTGGAGGAAGTAGTATGGGTGGAGGCTCAACCAGGAACACCGTGGTGCTGGACTGGAGGACAGTTAACGTAATCGAGAAGATTAGCGGCGTGAGGGAGGTCTCACCCGTAAGCTCTGGGGGGGCCATCAATTACCAGGTTAGGGGCTCTACTTACTACGCCTCCGTGACTGGGGTAACCGAGAGCTACTTCAAGGTAAATGAAGCCCTAGAGGTCTCAAGAGGTAGGACCCTTATAAGAAGCGACTCGGCTTCAGCGGTGATCGGGTCTAGTATAGCTAACCCACTTGGCAGCGAACAGTCGGTCCTGAAGATAGGGGACAGGATCAAGGTGACGGCGAACGTCAGGAGGGTCCAGAAGGAGATGACTCTACGGATCATTGGGGTGATTAAAGAGTCGGGGACTGTGTTTCAGAGCTCAGACAGCATGATACTCATTCCCATAAGGACGTATGAGCAGTTCTTTGAGACCGGCAGCGTCTACTCCAGCATACAGGTGATGGTTGCCAGCCCAGACGCGGTGGAGGACGTGGCCGAGGCGATTAAGGAGAATATCAGGGGGGTGACCGCGCTAACGGCGGCTGCAGCTATGGAGATGGTGGGTAGCATCATCGGCACCATAAACGCTGTGCTGGGGGGCATCGCAGGCATCAGCCTGCTGGTGGCGGGCGTGGGCATCATCAACACTATGACGGTGAGCGTCCTGGAGCGCACCAAGGAGATAGGCACCATGAAGGCCATAGGGGCTAAGAGCGGAGACGTCCTCATGCTGTTCCTGAGCGAGGCCGTGATGACGGGGATAATAGGCGGGGCCCTGGGCGCCGTCGCCGGGTTCGGCCTCAGCCACCTCGTCGCCGGCTACGTGGGGATAAGCTCGGCCCCCTCAGTCGACCTGGGGGCCCTCATAGTGGGGTTCGCTGTGGTCACCTGCGTCGTCTCGGGCCTGTACCCGGCGTGGAGAGCGTCAAAGCTGAACCCGGTGGAGGCGCTGCGTCATGAGTGAGAACAAGGCGGAGAAGACACCAGTGAAAGCTGAGGAGTCTGACAGTTTAGCGGAGTACTTGCTGGGTGAGGAGGGCGGGGAGTGGCTGTGGCTTCTGGCGCCCCTCCTGGCTAGGTGAGCCGCCTCCAGTTTTTATATCTGCGTGCGTACCTTTTATCCGGTTTCTGTATGTCTGAAGGCGAGTTTCAGGCTGAGGTGTCCGTTGACCAGGACTACTTTAAGGAGAAGACGGGCCTCAGCCTCCGAGAGCAGTATATTAAACATCACCCTCAGGTTCTCAGCGGCTTTGAGGAGGACATGGAGCGGGTGTGGGGCCGCAAATGGAAGGCCAACACCAACGTGGGCCGGCTTCGGGTGGTGCTCCTGCACAGCCCCGGCAGAGAGTTTCTTTCGATAGGTAAGCCCACGCCGTGGCCGCCCCACGGCACGGGCCTGCCCGAGTGGAGGGTGAGCGAGAAGATGAGTCTGGAGGAGCTTCAGCTGCACCACCAGAACCTGGTGGACGCGTACAATGCGGAGGGAGTGGAGGTGGTCATAAGGAAGCCTGAGATCAATGATCCTCCGTACCAAGTGAAGGCCATATACACGGACGACGTGTGCCACCCGGCGGTGTACGGGCAGGTGATCCTCAGGATGTACGACCACATGAGGAGGGGCGAGGAGCTGTTCACCTACCAGACCCTGGCGGAGCTGGGGTGCCCCGTGGTGGGCATGATCCAGGACAGTGGCATGGCTGAGGGGGGTAGCATTGGTTGGCTGGACGAGAAGCACCTCGTCATAGCGGTTCATTTTCCGAGGGCTAACACACGTGAGCCTGGAGTGATGAGGGCTAACGAGTCGGGGCACGTCCAGTTCGCCAACATCGTTAAGCTGCAGGACCCGGAGGTGGATGTGCGGGTATGCCCGGGCTACGGCGCCAGCCTGGGCGTCAGCCACTAAAGCCTGGTGGACAGGCACACCAGCGTTCAGGATCCCAGGACCGTGGACCCGTACCTGAGGGACTGGATGGAGGCCGAGATGGGGTGGAGGTTCATCGACCCGCCGGACGAGGTGTGCGTCAAGGTGCACACCGGTGACCCGAGGATGCCAGTGGTGAGGAGGGGGCCTAACACGGGGGTTGTGCTGGAGCCAGGGAAGATACTGGTGCCAGCGGGCAACCCGAGGGCCACCAAGTGGTTCGAGGGCTTGGGGGTCGAGGTTGTTGAGGTGGAGGTGGGTACCCTGGTGAGGCCCAGGAACAGCGGCAGTATCAAGTGCACCTGCGGTGGCGTCATGAGGGATCCTGAGCCTAAGGGCTTCTAGGGTCTCCTTATTCTCCATGTTCGTTGTTGACGAAGATTTTTGTTCACCATTGGCGTTGACTGGGGTATGGGTGACGCGACTCTTCTTTCACGGTGCGGCATATACTGCGGCGCCTGCTACGTGTACAGGGCTGAGAGGGACGGAGGCGAGTACCTTGGGTGGGTGGCTGAGTGGCAGAAGGTGAAGCCCGAGGAGGTTCACTGTGTGGGCTGTGGGGGCGCCGAGGAGGAGATGTGGGTCAACTGTCGATTGTGCCCTGTGCGGGGGTGCCTGGACGAGAAGGGGTATGGGACGTGCGCCGAGTGTGGAGAGTATGTGGGCCGCTCCTGTGAGAGGTATGAGAGGCTCGCGG
>DATKWY010000022.1:0-2626 GCA_035529295.1 Candidatus Desulfaltia sp.
TTGAAGCCCACATTCTCCAGGATGAGCTTGAAGGTGTTCACCAGGGTAGGATCATCGTCTACGACCAGGATGCTCTTGAGTTTACCGACCTCTTTCGAGGAGTCACTCTTACCCTCTGAAGCCTGGGCCTGAACGGCGCCGCTGTTCACCGAGTTCTTAAGGTCCTTGACCTCATCAGCTAGCGACTGAAGCTTGGAGTCCTGCTCCTTCAGCTTAGCCAGAATTAGGCTTAACACCTCATCTATCTTCAGGTTGGACATGGCACACCGGCTATTGCTGTTTTTTCATGCAAGCCCATATTTTAACGATGATTGTCACACCGCTCTCTATCTGAGCTCCATAAACGCGGTTAGCTCAACTCAACCATCCATCAGAAAGTCATGGAACAGTATTCACTACCCCGTTTCCGTAATGGCTTAATGAGTCGCATAAAAAAGTTCACCGTTCACTCACAGGTGAACAAGCCTTGATGCGGACTCACGAGACACTTCAGGAGTGGGTGAACGCCCATAAAGCCAGGAGCCTAGAGCAGCTCAAAGGAGTATACACTGAGGACTCCATCTTCCAACGTACAGGAACAAAGGCCACCATGGCAGAGGACCCAGCCCAGAAGGTGGCCGAGTTCGACCACGCAACAAAGACGCAGCGCTCAGCCCGGCCCTCCTGGATCATTGGTGACGAGATACGCGCCGAGGTGACGGAGAGGAGCGCACTCCTGGAGGCCGCAGGGATACAGGAAGCCAGATACGTTGGCCAGTTCGTCATCAGAGGTACCCAGATAGAGTCGGTGCAGCTCGAGCCCACGCCTGAGACCAGGCAGGCCACTGACCGGGCCTTGTCACAGTTCATTGAGTGGGCCTCCAAGGAGAGGCCCAAGCGTCTAGCCCAGGTCATGCCTGGGGGGAGGCTGAGATACGACGCGGAGTCCGGGCGCCGACTACTGAAACTGATGCGCGAGTGGAGAAAGTCCACCGAGTAACCTGAACCAACCCATTTTTCTTGTCAACCATGACGAGGCACCCCCGGTTGCCGGCATCAGATAATATTTATTATCTGAGATTCCTCCAAATGAAACAATGATTTTCGAGAAAGTCAAGTCCCAGGTCGTTTCACACCTCTCCTACCTCATAGGCTCAGAGGCTGAGGCGGTGGTGGTGGACCCCCAGCGGGACTGCAGGGTCTATGTGGACATAGCCCAACGGGAGGGGCTCCAGATCAAGCACGTCTTCGAGACCCACCGCAACGAGGACTACGTCGTAGGCTCGCTGGAGCTATCCGCCCTTACAGGCGCCAGCATCCACCACGGGCCCTGGCCCCAGTACAGGTACGGCGAGGTGCTCCGGGACGGCCAAACCTTCCAGGTAGGCAAACTGGAGGTGAAGGCCATCCACACCCCCGGCCACACACCCGGATGCATGAGCTACGCTGTAGCCGACAAGGCCACCGGTGGAGAGACCGTGCTGGCGTGCACAGGGGACACCCTCTTCGTAAACGAGGTGGGCCGAACCGACTTCGGGGGCCCAGGTAAACGCAGGGAGTGGTCGGAGAACCTCTACGACAGTATCCACAACAAGCTTCTGCCACTGGGGGACCACGTTATCATCTGCCCCGCCCATGGCTCAGGAAGCGTGTGCGGCTCAGGGATAGCGGCCAGGGAGTTCAGTACCATCGGCGCCGAACGCCGAATGAACCCCTACCTCAAGATTAGCAAGGAGGAGTTCGTCGCCCACAAGGTCAACGAGCACCACCACTACGCCCCCTACTTCAAGATGATGGAGAAGCTCAACGTGGAAGGCGCCCCACCAGTGGGCTCGGGGCCCAACCCCCCTCCACTGACACCCAAGAAGCTATGGGAGATGGTGGAAGCCGGAGCGGTTATTGCTGACACTAGGCCGCCCCCCTCCTTCGGAGCGGGCCACATAGCCGACTCCTACAGCCTCCCCCTGGCCCGGCTAGGCATCGGGGGCTTCGTGCTACCCTACGACAAGCCTATACTGCTCGTGCTGGGCAACCAAAGCCAACTCGACTACACGACTAGGAGCCTCATGAGGATGGGCTACGACAACCTGCGAGGCTACCTGGGCGGCACCATAGTCACCTGGTACAAGGAGGCGTTGCCCGTCACGACACTCAGCCTCATGACCGTCACGGACCTGAAGGAGAGGATGAGCCAGGAAGAATGGTTCATCCTGGACGTGAGAAGTGAGGAAGAGCACAGCCAAGGCCACATAGAGATGAGCCTCAACCTCTACGCCGGAACACTGGACGACAACTACCACAAAGTGCCTAGAGACAAGCCCGTCGCCGTCATATGCAAGACTGGGACCCGGTCAAGCTTCGCCTGCAGCATACTGCTGAGGCATGGCTTCAAGAACCTGCACAACGTGCTGGGGGGCATGGACGCCTGGAAATATAAGGGCTACCCCACAGCCAAGTGATGACCACGATGAGGGTCATAGAGGCAGGCGGCTTCGAGAAGGAGGCCCAGGTCTAAGATTCCCGTAGTCCTCTTGTTCTGGGTCAGGTCCTGCGACCAGTGTAGAAGGGTCAAGCCGGTGTACGAGGAACTGTCCTCTACCCTAGACCATAAGGCAACGTTCCTCGGGATTAACATGCTGAGGAGCCT
>DATKWY010000023.1:0-3772 GCA_035529295.1 Candidatus Desulfaltia sp.
GGTCATGCTGGGCACCGACACCCTCAGGTATAGTTCCTCGAAGGTGGTGGAGGACCCGTGGACGGGGCTGCCTCTGACCCTGCTGCCGGCCTGCTACCCTGACGTCGTCTTCATCCACGTCCACAGGTGCGACAGGTACGGAAACTGCCAGATCGACGGCACCACCATCGAGGACGTGGACCTGGCGCGGGCGGCCAAGAGACTCGTCATCACCACCGAGAGGATCGTGTCCGAGGACGAGATCAGGGCCCACCCCGACAGGACCGCCATACCCCACTTCCTGGTGGACGCCGTGGTGGAGGCACCCTATGGAAGTCACCCGGGCAACATGCCGGGCCTCTACTACAGCGACGAGGACCACATGGCCGAGTGGCTGTACTTGACCCGCAGCGACGACGGCGTCCAGAAGTACCTGGACAAGTACGTGTACGGGGTCACCGAGTTCAGCGATTACATCGAGCTGGTGGGCGGAGCCGAGAAGATGAGTCACCTTGAGAAGCTGGAGCGCCTGGAGGTGCCCTTCGAGGCGCCCTGGGCCAGGAGGGGATAGCGTGGAGTACAACGCCACGGAGCTCATGGCCTGCGTTGCCAGCAGGGTCCTGGAGGACAAGAAATCCGTGTTCGTGGGCACAGGGCTGCCCCTGGTGGCCAGCATGCTCGCCCAGAGGCTGCACGCCCCGGAGCTGCTGCTGGTCTTCGAGGCCGGGGGCATAGGCCCCAAGCTGCCCATGATACCCGTCAGCGTGGGGGACAGCCGCACCTTCCACAGAGCCGTTATGGCGGCAAGCATGGACTACGTCATGGGGTTGGCTCAGGCGGGGCTGGTGGACTACGGGTTCCTAGGGGCCGCCCAGATCGATGTGTACGGGAACCTGAACACCACGGTCATAGGGCCTCATGATATGCCCAAGGTCAGGCTGCCGGGGAGCGGCGGCGCCAACGACGTGGGCAGCCTCTGCAGCCGCACCATCATATTGATGAGGCATGATAAGCTCAGGTTCGTTAACAAGCTGGACTTCCTCACCACGCCGGGGTACCTGACAGGGCCCGGGGCCAGGGAGAGGGCGGGTCTGCCCAGGGACACGGGGCCCTACAGGGTGATCACGCAGCTGGCTGTGCTGGGCTTCGACGACGAGTCCAAGGCGATGAAGCTGCTGTCGGTCCACCCCGGCGTATCGGTGGAGGACGTGGTAGGCAACACCAGCTTCAGCCTCTTGGTCCCGGAGAAGGTGGGGGTCACCCAGGCGCCGTCGCCGGAGGAGCTGAGGCTCCTCAGGGAGGAGATCGACCCCGCAGGCATAGTCATAGGGGGATAGTTGATGAAGAAGCTGAGGTTGGGTGTCGCGGGGTTCAGCCACGAGACCATCACGTTCTGGCCGGGGCTGACGACCCTCACGGACTTTGAGAGGGACGCCGCCTACGGGCAGGCTGTGCTGGATAAGGCGCGGGGCACCAACACCTGCATCGGGGGCTTCATGGAGGTCTGCGAGGCCGAGGGCGCGGAGTTGGTGCCGGTCCTCAACGCGTCCGGCGGGGCCACGGAGACCGTGGCCGACGAGGTATACGATCACTATGTGCCCCTGATGAGGCGGGGGTTCAGGGAGATGAGGGATGGGATCGACGGTGTCCTGCTGAGCCTCCACGGCGCTATGGCCACGGAGAGCAGGCAGGACCCTGAGACTGACGCCGTCAGGGAGATCAGGGAGGAGATAGGCTACGAGTTGCCCCTGATGGTGACCCTGGACCTCCACGCCAACAAGGACGAGGCCCTGCTGAAGGAGGCGACCGCGGTGTTCGGGTTCCAGAGCAGCCCCCACGTGGACATGCGGAACACTGGCGTTAGGGCGGCCCGCGCCATGTTGAGGACGCTGCGGGGCGAGATCAATCCGGCAGCGGCTTTGAGGAAGCCGGGGATCGTTGTGCCCAGCGTCTTCAGCGCCACCACCGTCAGCCCGGCCCGGGACATCATCGATAGGGTGCACGCCTGGGAGCGGGAGCCGGGCGTCGTAGACGTCACGGCCCTCTTCGGGTTCGCCTGGGCTGACGTCAGGCCCCTGGGCATGGGCATGGTGGCCGTCACCGACGACGACCCCCAGTTGGCCCAGAGGATCGTGGATGACCTCACGGAGCTGGCGCTGAGCAAGCGGAGGGAGCTCACCGGCAGGAAGGAGGCGTCTCTCTACGGGGTCGAGGAGGGCGTCAGACTAGCGGTGAGGAAGGCTGAGAAGGCTAAGAAGCCCATGGTGATCCTGGACCACGCGGACAGGAGCAACGACACTACCTTCGTCCTCAGGGAGCTCCTGAAGCAGAAGGCGGAGAAGACGGCTGTGCCTATGATATACGATCCCGAGTCAGCTAAGAAATGCGTGGAAGCCGGGGCTGGGGCCACCGTCGAGCTGGACGTGGGCGCCACCACCGGCTGGAGGGACGGAGGCAAGCTCCGGGTCAAGGGTAAGTTGCTGTGGGCGGGGGAGGGCAGGTACAAGGGCACCGGCCCCATGAGGGTGAACCAGGACATCAACCTGGGCCCAACAGGCATCCTGCAGGTGGGCGGCGTCTGGCTGCAGCTCATATCCAGGCAGAGCAGCCTCATCGACGACGACCCCATCAAGCAGTTCGGGTACAGGCCCCAGGACTTCCGGGTCATCGTCTCCAAGAGCAAGACCCACTTCAGGGCCGTCTACGAGGTGATAGGCGAGGAGATCATAATAGTGGATGCTCCGGGCCAGTGTCCCGCGGACCTGAGCGTCTTCCAGTACAGGAACGTGCCGCCGGACGTCTACCCGGTGACGGTCCGCGACTAGCTCACATATTATATTCTCTGAGGCTTAGGTTGACTCGGTGGACGGATTGGATAAGCTTACGGTTCCCAGGCTCAGGAAGATGAAGGTGGGGGGCGAGAAGATCACCATGGTCACCGCCTACGACTACCCTTCCGCGCTGTTGGCGGACGGGGCCGGCATCGACATGCTGCTGGTGGGGGACAGCCTGGGCATGGTGGTCCTGGGGTACCCCAACCCGGTGCAGGTGACCGTGGACGATATAGTCCACCACACCAGGCCCGTGGCCAGGGCCACTAAACGCGCCCTAGTTGTGGCGGACATGCCATTCATGAGCTACCACGTCAGCAGGGAACAGGCCGTATCCAACGCGGCCCGCCTCATCCAGGAGGGGGGAGCCGACGCCGTGAAGCTGGAGGGGGGCAAGGGGATGGCCTACACTGTGAAGGAGATCGTGGATGTGGGGATACCCGTCCAGGCCCACATAGGGTTGATGCCGCAGAGGGCCTCCGTGGGCGACACATTCAAGGTGCAGGGGAAGACCGCTGAGACGGCGCAGGGCATACTGGAGGACGCCCTGGCCCTGGAGGAGGCGGGCGCCTTCAGCGTGGTCTTGGAGTTCGTGACAGCTGAGGCGGCTCAGCTGATCACGGAGCTGGTGGAGATGCCCACCATAGGCATCGGGTCGGGGTCGGGGTGCGACGGCCAGGTGCTTATACTGCACGACGTGCTGGGCGTATACGACCAGGCCCCGCCATTCGCTAAACCCTATGCCAACCTGAACAAGGTGGTGACGGACGCTTTCACAAGGTACAGGGAAGACGTGAGGTCCATGGTGTACCCGGGCGAGGAGCACACGGTTCACATGGACAGCGGCGAGGCAAATAAACTAAAGAGAAAGAGGTCTTAGCTGAAAGGGTTCAGGATTTTAACCCAACCTATCTTTACCTTTTAGGAGCCTTCCAGTGAACAACCTTGAACCTAGGAGATCG
>DATKWY010000024.1:0-4001 GCA_035529295.1 Candidatus Desulfaltia sp.
TTCGCCTTCGGCTCCCAGGGTCTATACTGCACGCCTGTCAACTACGCACGCTTCCTGGCGATGTGGATGGATGACGGCCAGATCGGGTGGAGGCAGCTGCTCTCCCCAACAGCTGTAAGACGCACCCTCACCCCGGTGACCAAGATGTCCTCCCTCGGATCAGACATGCCTTACCCCACGGGGTTCTACGACCTGGAGGCCTACTACGGTCAGATGGCGATCGTGTTCTCCAACAGCACCACGGGAGAGCCTGAGGTGGTGGCCATCGGCCACAGCGGCTCAGATGGCACCTACGCCTGGGCGTGGCCCGAGCAAGACCTCATGATCCTCTACTTCACCCAGTCCCGAGGAAGCACGTCGGGGATAAAGCTGGAGTCCCGGATAGATGAGCTGCTCATCCACCCTGAGCTGGCGGAGATTAATGCCCATGTGAGGGAGCAGTTCGCCGACTACCTGGGAAGCTACACTGCGAACTTCGGACCCTTCCGGAACACGGAGTTCACTGTCACTGTGCAGAACGGGCGCCTGGCGGTTGATATCCCCAACCAGCTCGTGTTTGAGCTGGAAGACCCTGACGCGGAGGGGCTGCGGCGCTTCAAGATCATAGGCCAGATCGCCGTCTCATTCAACCTCGATGACAGCGGGGACGTCACATCCATGACGCTTCATGAACCCGGAGGGGTCAACATACTGACGAGGGGCCCACCCGCCCAAGAGGAGGCCTACCCGGAGGACATGGAGAGGTATGTGGGAGAGTACCAGACCGAGGACCCAAGCATCACCATGAAGGTGGTCATCATCAACGGCAGGCTCGCCCTCGACATCCCGGGGCAGCCCATCCCTCTCGAGCTCTATCCACCGGACGTCGAGGGAAGATGGTATATGCGGGTCAACCCCACCATCGCCTTGAGCTTCAGCGAAGGGGAAGACGGGGAAATCCAGTCACTAAGCCTGCACCTCCCCGACGGCACCGTCATCACAAGGCAACGAATAGACGACGGCTAACACTCCCATTATTTATCTCTGTAAGGTACAAAACTGGGCCACATGGTTTTTACTATCCTGCTCCACCCCAAGCTGCCTCCAGCAGCTTCATATGAACCGCAACTTATCAAATCAGCTTAGCTAGGAAGGGGACAAAATAATAGAGGAGAGGCTCAGCCGATGATCTGCTTGAAGACCCTCAGATGGTTTTCACCCAGAATCTTCATAACATCCTCGTCGCTGTAGCCTCGGCCCACCAGCTCCCTGGTGATATTGGGCATCTTGGAGACATCCTCCAGGCCAGCAGGCGTGCTCCCGATGCCGTCGTAGTCGCTGCCCAGGCCCACGTGGTCGGGGCCCACCAGCTTCACTATGTGGTCTATGTGGTCAACCATCTTTGAGACGTCCGCGTCCTTGCCCTCCTCTGTGACGAAGGCCGGGGCGAAGTTCATGCCCATGACGCCCCCGTGGTCAGCCAGGGCCCTGATCATGTCATCCGTCAGGTTTCGGGGATGGTCGCACACTGCCCTCGCGTTGCTGTGGCTGGCTATGAAGGGCTTCTTCATGATGTCGGACACGTCCCAGAACACGGAGTCGGCCAGGTGGCTCACGTCGAAGAGGATGCCCAGCCTGTCCATCTCCTCCAGGGCCTGGACCCCCAGCTCGGGCAGCTTGCTCTCAGAGCGTTTAGCCCCCAGGCCGTCGGCGAAGGGGGTCCGGTAGTTCCAGGCGAAGCTCAGCATCCTGAGGCCCAGCCTGTGATAGACCCTGAGGACCGCGATGTCACCCATCAGCGGCTCGGCGCCCTCCATTGCTAGGAGGCCGCACACCTTGCCCTCCCTCTTGGCCTTAAGTATCTCGTCGTGGGCGGTGACGGCCACTATCCCGGGGTTGGCCGCGATCTCCGAGTAGAACTTGTCCACCATCTGCATGGCGACCAGGGGGGCCTCGGGCACGAAGGCTCTCCGCCCCGTGTACATGGCGAAGGTCTGGCAGGTGATGCCCCCTTCCACCATCCGGGGTAGGTCTATGTGGCCCCTGTCGCCTCGCTCCCCCAGCTTCCGCGCCGGTTGGCCCCAGCCCTGGGGCAGGAACTGCATGAGGGTGTCGCAGTGGGTGTCCACCACCACGGCCTTCCTGTGAAGCCTCATGGCCCTCTCTTCCTGGGCTTTGGATAACTCTATCATGGCACTCCAATATTGGTGTCGCGGCGGGTGTAAAAGGTTTGAGAGAAGTCAATGCTACCAATAGGCAGTGTAAAGATAATGTCCACTTTCACCCGACTCTAACGGCGCATAGAGATAGGGTTTAAAAACACCGAGCGGATAAACATCTGGAAACCGAGGCAAGCAGATGCTCATCCGAGAGGTCATCCTAGAGAACTTCATGTCCTACAGCTACGCCAGGATTCCCCTCAGGAACGGAGTCAACGTAGTCTGCGGGCCCAACGGCGCAGGCAAGTCCAGCCTGCTCCTGGGAATCTGCGTAGCCCTTGGGGACACCTACACAGAGCGGAGCAAGAGGCTGAGCGACCTCATCAGGTGGGACTCCGACGTGGCCAGGGTGACCCTGCTCCTGGATAACAGCCCCGGGGAGACTGGGCTCCGGCCGGTGCCCCAGTTCAACATGGACGAGATCACCCTCAGCAGGACCCTCCGCAAGGACGGTAAGTACGGGTTCCAGCTCAACCAGAGACACGTCAGCAAGGCCGACGTCGTCGACCTGCTGAAGGGCTTCGGGTTCGACCCCGACAACATGCTCATCATCATGCATCAGAACATGCCCGGCAGGTTCGCCAACCTGAGCTCCCAGGAGCGCCTCAAGATGCTGGAGGAGGCCGTGGGCTACGAGAGCTTTCGCCACGACGTGGTGGAGGCCAAGGTGAAGCTGGGGGGCATCCTCAGCGAGGAGCATAGCCTCAACCAGCTCCTGAACCAGGCCCGGGAGACCCTGGCCTACTGGAGGGAGCAGAACGAGAGGCTCCAGGAGAAGAGGCAGCTCCAGAAGCGGCAGACCTTCCTACAGCAGGAGATGGCGTGGAGCCGCGTCATGGCCCTGGAGGAGGCCATGAGGCACCTGCAGAGCGAGCTGGACGAGACTGAGAGGGAGCTGGCCCATGCCGAGGAGGAGATGGAGCTCAACACCAAGAGGGTGGTGGACGCCGAGGAGAGCCTCCGCGCCATGAGGCTCCATTGGAGCGACCTCATAGAGAAGCGGATAGAGTCGGAGAGGACGGTGGGGGTCAGCGAGCACACCATCGCGTCATCCAAGGATCAGCTGGCCCAGGTGGAGAGGATCATCCAGAGCAGCGGCGAGCAGAGGAGGCGCTTCGAGTCCAGCATCAAGACCCTCCTCAGCAAGGCCAGGGCCGGGCCCCAGAGGCTGGACGACTACTTCAACCTTTTCACGGAGATAGAGGAGACCCAGACCCAGACCTACGATAGCCTCAGCAACGAGTTTCTGGAGCAGAGAAGCAGCCTACACTCCGAGCTCACCCACTACACGGAGAGGCTGGGGGAGGCCGAGAGGGAGGCGGGGAGGCTGGTGGACGAGATGGAGGCCCTGCGGAAGCGGCTGGACGACACCAACGACCAGTACATCGACAGCCGCATCCAGCTGGCCCTCCTGAAGGACCGGCGAGGGCGGCTCAAGAGGCGCCTGGAGCAGTCCAGGGCCGAGATGGACCGGGCTCTCCGTGACCTCCGGGACGCGGAGGCCGAGGCCCTCATCAAGGGGCAGCGCATCGAGACGGGTCGCAGCAGCGACGAGATACTTAACGAGATAAGGCGCACCGCGGGCATCCTCATGGGCATGGCCGACGTACCCGAGGAGGCCGAGGAGATGTACGACAACTACAACACCACCTTCCGGGAGATAGAGCGGCGCATCGAGGAGGTCCGGGAGAACCGGAGGCAGGTGCTCGAGGAGATCGAGGAGCGCAACAAGAAGTGGCTGGAGGTCACCGAGAACCTGCTGGACGAGGTGAACGCCAGGTACCAGAGCCTCCTCACCAGGCT
>DATKWY010000025.1:0-3394 GCA_035529295.1 Candidatus Desulfaltia sp.
AAGGGTGTTAAGGAGGTAAAAAGAGGGGCGGTCACCTGAACTGGCTGATGGCCTCTTCGGCGAAGACTGGGATGTCCGCCATCCTATTCTGGTTCACATGCGCATGCGCGTGTGTCAACACCTGTAGATATCAAATATCATTTACGCATGATTTCTTTGCGGTCAAGGATTATATAGGAACGCGTGTTAGGATATGGAATCCGGTGTCAAAGATGAAGAGCGAAGACGCCAGCGTCATAGCCATCACGGGAAGCCACGGCATAATGCACGGCTACCTCGTCCTCCTACCCGCGCTGCTGCCCCTCCTCCACGGAGAACTGGGGGGGATAGCCACCTTCGGTCTCCTGGTCTCCCTGGTCAACTGGTTCTACGGCTTCGGCAGCCTCCCCATGGGCTTCATGGCCGACAGGATGAGCAAGAAGATGCTCATCACTGTGTCCATGGCCCTCCTGGGGGCGGCCTCCATCATCGTGGGCCTATCTCCTAACGTGTGGGTGGCCGCCGTCGGCTTCATCGTGCTGGGCATCGGCGCCAGCCTCTACCACCCCCCCGGCTACGCCTACATAAGCCTCCTCAGCGACGAGATGAGGGGCCGCTACATGGGGTATCAGGGCATGGGGGGCGACCTGGGCATGGCCCTCAGCTTCCTCACTACCAGCCTCCTGGGCGCCCAGTTCGGGTGGAGAGCCACCTTCATCATCTGGGGCGTCGTCGGCCTAGCGACAGCCGCCTTCGACCACCTGGTCATTCAAGAGATCCCCTACGAGATCGACACCACACGGAAAGGGGTCCTCTCAACGATAAGGAAGATGTTCGATGTCACAGACCGTGGTACCCTCCTCCTCACCTTCATCATAGTCATCCTCAGCGGCATGCTGTGGCAGGGCGTCAGCGCCTACATAATGGTGTACATCACCGACGTGAAGATGGTGGCCCTGGTCATCGCCGGAGGCCTATCCACCCTCAAGTACACCGTTGGCGCGGTGGCCCAGATACTGGGTGGTACCCTCAGCGACAGGATGGGTAGGAAGATCATGCTCTTGTTCGGTTTCGGCGTCTTCACTGTCAGCCTGGTGGCCATGACCCTGGCCCCCAGCAACCTCCTGGTGCTGGCGGGGCTGGTGGTGGTGCTGGGCTTCTCCTTCTTCGTCACCCAGAGCTCCATGAACGCGCTCATGGGCGATGTGAGCCACAAGGACACGGTGGGAGTAACCTACGGCGTCAACTTCACCCTCAAATACGGGATCGGGTTCTTCACCCCGGCCATAGCCGGGTACCTGGCCGTCAACTACAGCCTGGACTACGTGTTCTACTTCTTCGCCGCCCTTTCGGCCCTGGCCTTCCTGGTGAGCCTCTTCGTCAAGGACAAGAAGAAGAACTAGGGCAGGCCGCGGGCCAGCTTACCCACGCTTTTACCGAACCTTGTCTTCATGAGCCTGCCCGGGTCCCCGATGGTGGCCTCCAGGTCCTCGTCGTAGTCTAGGGCCCCCAGGTACCTGAGGCCCAGGCTCTTGACCTCGTCCTCCACGTAGCGGCTCCGGTTCACCACCATGTTCTCCAGGACCCCTATGATGGGTATCTTCAGGTCACGGAGGAGCAGCAGCAGCCGCTTCACCGACTGGTAGGCCACCACGCTGGGGGTGGTGACCACCATGAACTCGATCCCGGGCACCAGCCGCAGGGTGTCTAGGGTGGCGTCCCCGATGCCCGGAGGCATGTCCAATATCAGGTAGTCCACGCCCCCCCACCGGGTGATGGCCAGGAGCTCAATGATGGCGTTGGACACGTCCTCGCCTCTCAGGGGCGCTGGCTCGTCCAGGCTGTAGTGGACTATGCTCATGTACTTGAGGCCGTGGGCCGTGGGGGGCACTATGCCGTACTCCTCCTCCGGGTACAGGCCCTCCACCCCCAGGATGACGTGGGTGCTGGGGCTGGTGAAGTCCAGGTCCAGGAGGCCCACTCTGAGGCCCTGCTCGACTAGGCTGAGGGCCAGTGTGGTGGCCACCATGCTCTTGCCTACGCCGCCCTTGCCGCTGCTCACGGCTACCACCCTGCCCACATCCTGGAACCTTTTCTCTATGACGGCTAGGCGGGGGTCAATCAGCCTTCCTAACCCCCTTGATGGTGGCCAGCCAGACGCCTCGGCCCTCCGTGACCTCGAAGTCGGGGCTGCCGCACTGGCGGCACTTGATGTAGACGTGGGCCATCTCGGGGACGAAGTGGATGGCCTCTGATACCTCTTCGGTCATGCCCTCCGCCTTGAAGCTCCACTCGTGGCCGCAGTTCCTGCACTTGAACTTGGCTGGCTGGGTCTTGAGGACGAACTCGGCGTTCTTGAAGAGGGGCGTCTTGAGTTGCTCGAAGGCGAACTGAAGTACTTCGTGCTCCACTTGCTGGAGCTCCCCCACCATTACCACCACCTCGGTGACCGAGGTGAGGCCATTCTCCTCGGCGAACCGGGTGGCCGTGGAGATGACTCCCTCCGATAGGGCCCATTCATGCATGGTGCCTCCTTTTCCGGCGGACGTTAATAATGTTACTGAGGCCCACTCAGTGTTCCACCAAGATATCGGATAATAGGTTTGAAGCAGCTCATCAATGAGCCGCGCCAATGACTACACGTGAACCTGAACAGAAAGACGGTAGCATCGGCCATTACATTAGCCATAGCCCTCATGACCCTCAGCGTAACCATCCGCGGAATAACCACAGGGGTCGGCGTCATCCCTGGCATGAGCTTCCTCATCTGGACCCTCATAGCCCTGGCCTACACCACCCAGGAGGAGATAGAGGAGTACGTGAGGAAAAACCACAAAAGAGTCACAGTACCCGCTGAACACTACGCGACCAGGATCATCGACTGGACGCGAGAAGCGGCGTCACAGGAGAACCATAGACGCCTCCGCGGAGCCCTCGAAACCAGATATAACGCCGTGAAGCTACAACTCTCAGACCTCACCGACCAACTGAAGGACACAATAGACCACGTCATAGAGGAACAACTCTGAGAAACAATAAAAGCCGCGGACACCATCACACCCGAGACACCCATGAGCAGCTACCTGGACACACTGGAGAGGACAGGCAACAGCCTGATGGTGTACAGGGACGGAGACCTCGTGTTCCAGAGCAGCAGCAAAGGCATACGACCCCACCTGGAAGCCATAGACAGCCTCGGCGAAGGCCTCCGCGGCACCGTCATGGTGGACAAGATAGTGGGCCGCGCGGCCGCCCTCCTCATCCTCTACAGCGGAGCAGCGGAGGCCCACGCGGCAGTCCTCAGCGCCCAGGGCAGGCGCGTCCTGGAGATGCACGGCCTCAGCTTCACCTACGCGGAGGAGGTGGCGCACATCAAGATGCGGGACGGCCGCATATACTGCCCCTTCGAGGCCAT
>DATKWY010000026.1:0-2791 GCA_035529295.1 Candidatus Desulfaltia sp.
TTGAGGGATGATATGACTATTTTACCGATGACGTAGGTCTCTATCCGTCTCTCAAACTCGCGCAGCTTGTCAGGGGTCGTCTCGTTGAAACGCGGCCTCCAGGGGAAGGGTCTCTCCCCCGGCTGGGCGCTGGCGATGACAACAGTCTGTACCATTATCAGCGCAAGTATGATGAACGCGGCAGTCTTCCTCATCTCTCAGTCTCCCTCTCCAGCTTCTCCTTTATCCCATCCCATATCTCGTCGAAGTCTTCCATGGTCTCAATCAGCTTCTGTGAAACGAAGTACATCTTGCCGTAGCTGTTACCCGCGGACGTGATCAAGTCGTTGTCCTCCAGCACGTCCAGGTGGTGCTTCACGGTCCTGTAGTCCAGGTCCAGGAGTATCCTAAGCTGGTTGGTGTTCATGGGCTGCTCACGGATGGCCTCGATGATGCGCCCCCTGTTAGTGCCTCCCCGCGTCCCCGTGAAGAGCCACAGGAGCAGGTGTTTGAAGGTACGTGTTGGCGGCGCCATAGGGGGTCTACCAAAGGGTATCTACCTCCTCCAAGGTTTAAAACTCTAGTTAAGGGATGTTCCAGTTTACACCCAAATCTGATCAAAATCTGGTGGAACCTTGAAAAACCGTTTAAAACGGTTTCAGGGCAAGCAAGCCTCGAGGTGAAAACAACCAGATGAATGGAAGAACCAAGGCAGTCGCACTGACCTCAGTGCTGCTCATAGCCCTGAGCCTCGCCGCAGGAGGCCTAAGCATGGTAGCCGCGGAGACCGACCAGGATAACGCCACCGCTTCTAACCCCCCTAACTATGTTGGTGGCTGGAGGATGCGCGGCCTCATGCTGGGCTGCCTCGACGAGGAGCAGCGCCAAGAGCTAACGGAGACAGTGGACGCCATGAGGGAGGAAGGCGCATCCCAGGAGGAGATCAGGGACTACGTCCAAGCGTACCTTGAAGAACTCGGAGTGGAGTGCCAGATGCCCCAGCTCACCGACGAGCAGATGGAGGGCCTGAGGCAGCTCAGAGCCCAGGTCCAGGAGCTCATCCAGCGTAGGCTTGGGGAGTTAGGCATCGACAGGCCCCTCATGGGACGCGGACTAGGCTCAGGCTGCAGAGGAGCCAGATTCGCCAAGAACCAGGGGTCCTAGGCACCCTCATGGAGCCAACCAACACCCCATTTTATTCAACTGAACCAGCAAGTAATACAGAAAATGGTGGAATATGGAACCCTAAGCTTCCTGGAATTACTAGCGGCTTGTAACAAAGGCGGGCTACCTGACGATCCCCAGCCTGTGAAGCTCCTCACGCAGCACCTCCACCGTCCTCTTCAGCCGCGTCTGCCGCTCCACATACTCATCACCGCTGATCATCCCAGCCCTGAACTGGCCATCCAGCCCAGCCAACGAAGCATCGATCTCCCCCAGCCGCGCCTTCAGCATCTCCCCATAGTTACCGGGTCCGCCCACGTCCAGCGTCGGCGACACATCCGCCTCCACCACGCCGTCATGGATCCGGAGGATCCTGTCAGACACCCTGGCGATCCTGGGGTCATGGGTCACCATCACCACAGTCTTACCCAGGTCCTGGTTCACCTTCCTCAGGTACTCCACCACTATAGTCGCGTTCTCCGTGTCCAGCTCACCGGTGGGCTCGTCAGCCAGCACCAGCGGAGGATCATTGGCCAGCGCCGCCGCCAGGGCGATCCTCTGCTGCTCGCCTCCGCTCAGCTCCCCCGGCTTGTGATTCATCCTGTCCTTGAGGCCCACGACGCCGACCAGGCTCTCCACCCTGCTCCGCCTCTCGGAGGCCGGGATGCCCAGGGCAGCCATGGGCAGCTCCACGTTCTCAGCCGCCGTCAACGTCGGGATCAGGTTCATGTTCTGGAAGACGTGGCCCACGGTCCCCCGCCTGAAGCTCACCAGCTGGGCCGGCGACAGGTTAGTGAGGTCCGTGTCGAAGACCTTGACGCTACCAGCAGTCGCCTTATCCAGGCCCCCCATGATGTTAAGCAGTGTGCTCTTACCCGACCCGGAGGGGCCGATGAGAGAAATCATCTCCCCCTTCCTCACGTTCATGTTGAGGCCCCTCAGGGCCTGGACCTCTATCTCACCCAGCCTATAGATCTTGATGAGATCCCGCACGACGACAGCGTTCCTTGTACTCAACTCCTACTCCTCCAGCTTCAGGTCGGGGGAGCCGCTGAACCTCCTCACCGCCACCAGTATGGGCAGCAGGGTGGCCGCCAGCAGCAGCCCGACAATGATCAATAGGTTGATCTGTGACGAGAGGGGGAAAACCACCCTCCTCTCAATGCTCGTGGCCAGAACCTGGTTGAAGAGCTCCGTCTGGCCCCGGAGAGACACGAACCCCACGGCGGCGCCCAGCAGTATAGCCAGAAGCTCCATGCCCACGTTCTCGAACACGAGGCTCATGCTCAGCTGACCGGGGCTGTACCCCCTGATGGCCATGATGGTCAGCTCCTTGTTTCTGCTCCGGATGAGGGTGGACACGATCAAGGCCACCCCCAGGCTCGCCACCAGCCCCGCGAAGTAGGCCCCCAACTCCTCCACCCTCCTGGGCCCCGCCAAGTAGATGTTGTTGAGAGCCCTACTCATCTGCAGGGCCGTGACATCCACCCTCTCCACGTCCGGGCTCAGCCCAGCAACGGACGCCTTGAAGGCCGCCGGGTCCACGTAGTCGGCCAGGTCCACGATGATCCTCCTCTTATCAATTAACTTCTCCTTCACGTTCTTCAGGAATCCCTCATTCACGTAGACCGTGGGGTTCTGGACCGAC
>DATKWY010000027.1:0-4860 GCA_035529295.1 Candidatus Desulfaltia sp.
GGATGAGCCAGCCTAACCTGTCCCACCACCTGAAGATACTGGAGGCCGAGGGCTTCGTGGAGAAGCGGAAGGAGGGCAAGTGGACCTTCATGTCTTCCCGCTACAAGGAGAGGATGGGGGAGCTTTAGCGAACCCGACTAATACAAATCTAAATATATTTATATGAAACGCTGGGGAGCATACTCCAGGACAGTGAGCAGATGGCCGACGAGTACCTCTCCACAACCGTAGACAAGTTCATGATCAAGGTCAAGAAGGGCCTGATATACACCAGGGACGACGTCTGGGTCCAGCAGACCGGCGAAGCCTACAGGGTCGGCATCACCGACCTGGCCCAGAGGATGGGCGGCGACATAGTCTTCGTGGACTTCCTGAGCAGGGGCGAGTTCAAGGTGGGCGAGCCCCTGGCCGCCTACGAGACCATCAAGGCGGTTCTGGACGTCAAGGCCCCCTTCGACTGCAGCGTAGCTCGGGTGAACAACCGCCTCAACGATTACCCTGAGCTCATGAACACGGACCCCTACGGGGAGGGATGGGTCGCCGAGGTGAAATCGGCGGCCTCCGGCCAGGTGAGGGTGCTTCTCAGCGACCAGGAGTACTTCAAGTACATGAAGATGAAGGCGGAGGCAGAGGTAAGGAAGCTCAAGGGGGTATAGGATGACTGAGAAGATACTGGTTATACCGTGCAGCGGCATCGGGAAGCCCTTCGGCACCATAGGCCGCGACGCCACTTTCAGGGTAGTGGACGAGTTGAGGCCCGGTAAGGCTGAGACCAACTGCCTGAGCCTACTAGTCATGGGAGACGAGGAGGCCACGAGACAGGTCAAGAACAGCAGATGCATAGCCGTGGACGGGTGCCCCCTGGAGTGCGCAGGCAAGAACATCGAGATAGCGGGCGGCAACGTGGCGGCCCACATACGAGTCATGGACCTGCTCAGGGAGAACCGCGGGCTGAAGCCCAGGGAGGCCACCTTCCTAGACGAGGACGGAGAGAAGCTCTCAGGGCTTCTGGCCGAGAGGATAGCGGCCAAGGTGGACGAGCTGCTGGAGGAACAACGATGAACATCAAGCCCAAGGTGGGTGTCATCAGCTGCAGCGGCGAATGCTGCAGCCTGGGTACCCTGAGCCGCGTCGCGACACGCATGATCCTTGAAGGGGTCAGACCCGGCACGGTCACCCTCTGCCTGCCCCTCTTCCTGGCGGGCGACTCGGGTGAACGGGAGTTCGCCCAAAGGTTCCCCACCATCCCCGTGGACGGCTGCCACAAGCAGTGCGCCAAGAAGGCCATAGAGAAGTACAGTGGGCCCACGGCGGTGGACGTGGACGTAGAGGTCCTCCTAGGTGAGTGGGGCGCGGAGCCCCCAGCCTCTAGGCGGGTCCTAGGCGAAGATGACATCAAGCTGGCCGAGCGCGTCGCCATGGAGATAGCTAAGCGCATCGACTGGGTGCAGAGTGAGCAAGATGCCTGAGTACCACACAAACGTAGAGTGGCTGGGCGGCCACAGGGGCGTCCTCAGGTGCAGCAACGGCGCCGAGATGCCCTTCAGCGCCCCCAAGGACCTCCACGGCGAGCACGGTGTGCTGACGCCCGAGGACGCCTTCGTGGGCTCTCTCAACACCTGCTACACCCTGATGTTCATATGGGCGGCCGAGAAGCTCAAGATCGATCTCGTTAGCTACAACTGCGAGACCACAGGCCACGTGGAGGAGTACCTGGACCGGACCAGCGCCTTCAGCAGGATGACCATCAAACCCCACATCGTGGCCAGGAACACCACGGAGGACCGGGTCAACAGGGCCCTCCAGATGGCCGAGAAGTACAGCCTGATCTGGCAGAGCGTCAAGGCTCAGGTGTCCCTGGAGCCGACCATCACCCTACTATAGCTGTTTTAGAGCCGCCTCGGCGGCCTGGACGCAGCTGAGAAGGTCATCCAAGGTGGACACCAGGCTTCCCAGACCCCTGCTGCTCACGACGTCGACGCTGAGAGTGCTTCCATCCACATGAGCCTCAATGCTCATGCCCTCCGGGGCCCCCAGGTTGTCCGGCGCGATGGCCCTCATGATGGCCTCAGCGGCCTCGGGGCTGCTGTACCTGATGGTGATCCTGGTTTCACTCGGCGTGCCTATCCCGGACAAGGCTGTTCACCTTAGCTATGAAGGCTTCCTCCTTATCAACAGGTACGTAGGCGCCGGCCGCCACGTCGTGCCCCCCGCCGCCGCCCCCCAGGGCCTCGGCCGCCTCCTGCATCACCTTGCCCATGTGGAGACCCCCTTTGGCCAGCTCCTCGGTGCCTCTGGCGGAGACCTTTACCTGGTCGTCCTCGCTGAGGGCCGTGGCAACTATGGGCTTCGTGGCCTTCAGCAATCCCTGGCCGAGGAGGATGCCTGAGACGACGCCTATGACGGTGTCGTCTATCCTATCACCGGCCCGGATCACGTAGATGCCCTCCAGCTCCTCCACCATGCCCTTCATCTGCACCAGGTCCAGGGCTGAGCCGATCCTGCGGCGGTACTCGTCCAGGGTCTGCTGGGCCTCCTCCATGGCCTCGCCTCTGCCCCCGAGGCATATGCTGATGCCGAGCCCCGGCTTCCACATTCTGCCGCAGGCGTTGAGGAGGCTGGCGTACTCGCGGCCGCTCCTGAGGGCGGTGCCGGGGTCCTCCAGCCTGAAGGTGTAGATGGTGCCTATGAGTTCGTGGACGCTCCCTGGGTCGCAGCCGGTGCTCACCATGTGGCTGCTGAGGGCGCTGAAGAGGGTGCGCTTCTCGTCCTCCGTGAGGTCGGCCAGGGCCCTGAGCTGCTCCCCTTTACTCAGCTCTATCCCTATCTGCTTGAGGAAGGCCAAGCAGTTGCTCTCGTTGCCGCTGAGGCCGGGAATATAGGGCGTGGTGGTGTAGGCGATGGCCTTGGGCAGGGGCCTGGTCTCGTACCCGTAGAAGATGAGGCCCACGTGCTTCTCCAGGAGCCCAGCGCCCGTTGCGTCCTCCTCGATGAGCGTGTTGAGGCCGGCGAGGGACTTGCGCTCACCCTTGTCCTGCTGGTCCCCCAGGGCCCCCACGAGGCCCAGGCAGCTCAGGTCCACGTTCCTAGGGTTCAACGCCTTGGCGAAGAGGTAGCTGATGCCTGAGGCCGCTATGTCCCTGGCCCCGTCGATGCCGTGGAGCATGGGGTTAACGTGTACGACGTTGGCTGCCTCAGCCTCCTGGCACAGGTGGTGGTCCAGCACAATGACGTCACGGCGCAGGTTCTCCGAGATGATGTCCAGGTAGCCGCTGCCGAAGTCCGTGAACACCGTCAGGGGCGGGTTCTCCTCCCCCAGGCTCCGGGCCAGTTTCTCGTCCAGCTTCTTCTCGCTGGTCACCCTGAAAGAAGCTCCCGCCCTGTGGGCAGCTACGCAGACTATACTCCCGCTGCTGAGGCCGTCGGCGTCGTTGTGGGTCACAATACGTATCCTGCTGCCTTTACTGGCGTGCTCATGAAAGAGGTGGACTGCGGGCTCAAAGGATTGAAGGAAGCCGTCAGGCTGGGCCATACTGACCCCGCTAGATGGTGACTATCTCACGCCTGTGGCTCCAGTCCTTGGGCAGAAGTCCCCGCTTCTTGTAGAACCGGGTGAGCCTGTATATCTTGCTCTCTGTGAGCTGGAGGCTCCTCTTGTTGTGAAAGTCCTTGGAGTTGCGGTCCAAGTGTCTCCGGAGGCTTGTAGCGGCCACCATCAGGTTGTAGAGGTCCTCGGGGATCTTGGGGGCCAGCCCGGCCTCGTCCAGGATCTTCCTGATGCCGTGGCCCACTATGGGCTTGACCAGAGGCACCCCGTGGACGTCTCTGAGAATGTTGCCTATCTGGCTCGGGGTCTTGCCCTCCCTGGACAGGTTGATGATGAGTGCCTGTACCTCGTCGGGCTGGTAGACTACCCAGTTGGGGGGCCGCTTGCTCACCGGTCTGGTGCTTCGGCTTCCGCCCCGCATCGATGAGAGTTTTCCTACCATTCTGTGTTTTCTCCGGGTGCTCTAAGGTTAGACTCTGCTGCCTATAAAAAGGTTTTTGGTATCGTTATCTTGTAATAAAAATAACTAAAAACAGCTACTCCCTTTAGTTTTACTGAAGCTGGGGCGTTGACAACTATTTTACTGCGCCTGTCATCTAGACAGCGAACGCGTCCAGAAGAGATAATTTGATCCCCCTGACACCAATACGCATGCCAGTATCTTCACGCGGGTACCGACACGAAGACAATTTCCAGGCGGTGATGAGCTTTCTCCGGGACACCTACTCCGAGACGGCCAGTCTTCACAACTGGCTGCCACCCCGCTTCGAGAACAGCGGCAGAGGAATGGAGTCCGACACACGCATATGGGAGTTCTGCTGTGGAGAGCCGAGTCCGAGGATACTGGCGGTGGCAAACCCCGAGGCCAAGTTCCGCTATTTCATCCAGATCCACCCTAACTACAGCTTCCTCGAGGAGGAGATCATCCAATGGATCGAGGATCACAGCGCCGCTCAGAGGGCGGAGCCCGGGGGGCTGAGGCTCTCCGTCGTCGCCCTTGAGGGGAACCCGGCGAGGGAGGAGGCTCTCCTGAGGCGCGGCTTCGAGAGGGGGGAGGTCTACGGTATACTGCGTCTGCGCGACGTGGACGCCCCCATACCCGGCTACAGGGTTCCGGACGGGTTTGAGGTGCGGTCCGTGTGCCCTGAGAAGGACTTTGAGGAGATCGCCAGGGGTGTCAGGGCGGTCTTCGGGCACGGTGAGTGGTTCACCAGGGAGGTCCTGGAGGAGATCTCCCGGTTGTCCTTCTATCATGAGGACCTTGACCTCGTGGCCGTTGACCCGGACGGGAAGATAGCGTCGTTCTGCACCTT
>DATKWY010000028.1:0-2645 GCA_035529295.1 Candidatus Desulfaltia sp.
GAGGATCGTGTCCGAGGACGAGATCAGGGCCCACCCCGACAGGACCGCCATACCCCACTTCCTGGTGGACGCCGTGGTGGAGGCACCCTATGGAAGTCACCCGGGCAACATGCCGGGCCTCTACTACAGCGACGAGGCCCACATGGCCGAGTGGCTGTACATGACCCGCAGCGACGAGGGGGCCCAGAAGTACCTGGACAAGTACGTGTACGGCGTCTCCGAGTTCAGCGAGTACATTGAGCTGGTAGGCGGCGAGGAGAAGATGAGGCACCTTGAGAGGCTGGAGCGGCTTGAGGTGCCCTTCAAGGCGCCTTGGGCGAGGAGGGGATGAGGTTGGAGTACAACGCCACGGAGCTCATGGCCTGCGTCGCCAGCAGGTCCCTGGAGGACAAGAAGTCTGTGTTCGTGGGCACAGGGCTACCCCTGGTGGCCAGCATGCTTGCCCAGAGGCTGCACGCGCCGGAGCTTCTGCTGGTCTTCGAGGCGGGGGGCATCGGCCCTAAGCTGCCCATGATCCCCATAAGCGTCGGGGACAGCCGCACGTTCCACAGGGCCGTGATGGCGGCAAGCATGGACTACGTCATGGGGATGGCTCAGGTGGGGCTGGTGGACTACGGGTTCCTGGGGGCCGCCCAGATCGACAAATATGGAAACCTCAACACCACGGTCATCGGGGCCCACGATAAGCCCAAGGTCCGTCTGCCGGGCAGCGGCGGGGCCAACGACGTGGGGAGCCTCTGCGGCCGCACCATCATACTGATGCGCCACGACAAGATCAGGTTCGTGAACAAGCTGGACTTCCTCACAACGCCGGGGTACCTCACGGGGCCAGGGGCCAGGGAGAAGGCGGGCCTGCCCAGAGGCACGGGCCCCTACAGGGTGATAACGCAGCTGGGCGTCCTCGGCTTCGACGAGGAGACCAAGGCGATGAAGCTGCTCTCCGTCCACCCCGGGGTGTCTGTGGAGGACGTTGTGAACAACACCAGCTTCCAGCTCGTGATGCCTAGGGACGTGGGGGTGACGCAGGCGCCGTCGGCCGAGGAGCTGCGCCTGCTCAGGGAGGAGATCGACCCCGCGGGCATCGTCATAGGAGGGTAGATGATGAAGAAGCTGAGGCTGGGCGTCGCAGGGTTCAGCCACGAGACTATAACCTTCTGGCCCGGGTTGACGACCCTGGAGGACTTCGAGAGGGACGCCGCGTATGGGCCTAGGGTGCTTGAGAAGGCGAGGGGCACCAACACTTGCATCGGGGGCTTCATGGAGGTCTGCGAGGCCGAGGGCGTGGAACTGGTGCCCGTCCTCAACGCGTCGGGTGGAGCCACCGCAACCGTCGCCGACGAGGTGTACGACCACTACGTGCCCCTGATGAGGCGGGGCTTCAGGGAGATGAGGGACGGGATCGACGGGGTTCTCCTCAGCCTCCACGGCGCCATGGCCACGGAGAGCAGGCAGGACCCTGAGACTGATGCTGTGCGCGAGATCAGGGAGGAGGTGGGCTACGAGCTGCCGGTCATGGTTACGCTGGACCTGCACGCCAACAAGGACGAGGCCCTGCTGAAGGAGACGACGGCTGTCTTCGGGTTCCAGAGCAGCCCCCACGTGGACATGAGGAACACGGGAGTCAGGGCCACCCGAGCCATGGTGAGGACGCTGCGCGGCGAGATCAAACCCGCCGTCGCGTTGAAGAAGCCGGGGGTCGTGGTGCCCAGCGTCTTCAGCGCCACCACCGTCAGCCCCGCCCGGGACATCATCGACAGGGTGCACGCATGGGAGAGGGAGACCGGCGTCGTGGACGTCACGGCTCTCTTCGGGTTCGCCTGGGCTGACGTGGGGCCCCTCGGGATGGGCTTGATAGCGGTCACCGACGACGACCCCGTATTGGCCCAGAGGATCGTTGACGACCTCACGGAGCTGGCGCTGAGCAAGCGGAGGGAGCTCACCGGAAGGAAGGAGGCGTCCCTCTACGGAGTCGAGGAGGGCGTCAAACTGGCATTGAGGAAGACTGAGAAGGCTCAGAAGCCTATAGTGATCCTGGACCACGCGGACAGGAGCAACGACACCACCTTCGTCCTCAGGGAGCTCCTGAGGCAGGGCGCCAAGAAGACGGCCTTCCCCATGATCTATGACCCAGATTCAGCCCAGAGGTGTGTCGAGGCCGGCGTGGGGGCGACCGTCGAGCTGGACGTGGGCGCCACCACCGGCTGGAGGGACGGAGGCAAGCTCAGGGTCAAAGGCAAGGTATTATGGGCGGGTGAGGGCAGGTACAAGGGCACCGGCCCAATGAGGGTGAACCAGGACATCAACCTGGGCCCCACGGGCATCCTGCAGGTGGGCGGCGTCTGGCTGCAGCTCATATCCCAGCAGAGCAGCCTCATCGACGACGACCCCATAAAGCAGTTCGGCTACAGGCCCCAGGACTTCCAGGTAATCGTCTCCAAGAGCAAGACCCACTTCAGGGCCGTCTACGATGTTATAGGAGAGGAGATAATAATCGTGGACGCGCCGGGCCAGTGCCCCGCGGACCTCAGCGTCTTCCAGTACAGGAACGTGCCGCAGGGCGTCTACCCGGTGACGGTCCGCGACTAGCCCACATATTATATTCTTCGGGGCTCAGGTTGACTCGGTGGACATATTGGACAAGCTGA
>DATKWY010000029.1:0-2457 GCA_035529295.1 Candidatus Desulfaltia sp.
CGGCGACCCGGCCAGGTTCAGCGACGCCGTCAAGAAGGCCGGGGAGCTGACCCGTAAACCCATGATGCTCTGCGCCCTCGACCCGGCCGTGATGGAGGCCGGGCTCCAGATCGCAGCCGACAGGAGGCCCCTCATATACGCTGCCACCAAGGACAACTGGCAGATGATGGCCGAACTGGCCCTAAAGTACGGATGCCCCCTGGTGGCGTCCTCACCCCTGGACCTGGACGGCCTCAAAAGCCTGGCCCTCACCCTGGAAGCCTACGGCGTCAAGGACCTAGTGCTCGACCCGGGCACCCAGCCCAACAGGTACATGTCCACCAACCTAGACGCCTTCACCGTCCTCAGGTGGGACGCCATCAACGAGGACGAGGAGGGCCTCGGCTACCCCCTCCTGGGGGTGCCCATGGTGGCGTGGACGGAGGCCTCTGAGGACCCGGTGCTCAGCGAGTGGAGCGAGGCCCAGCTGGCCGCTGCCCTCATCACCCGGTTCACCGACATGATAGTGGTCCATGGCATCAGCGGCTGGGCCCTGCTGCCCCAGGTGTTCCTCAGGAGCAACCTGTACACGGACCCCAGGAAGCCGGTCTCAGTGGAGGCTGGGCTGATGACCATAGGGACCCCGGACGAGAACTCGCCGGTGCTGCTCACCACCAACTTCGCCCTCACCTATTACACGGTGGCCTCCGACATCGAAGGTGACAAGATAAACTGCTACCTGCTGGTGGTGGACAGCGAGGGCATGAGCGTGGAGAGCGCCGTGGCCGGCAGGAAGATGACCGCCGAGACCATCGCTGAGGCCCTCACCAACTTCAAGGTGGGGGAGAAGGTGAAGCACCGCAGCCTCATCATACCCGGCAGGGCGGCCAGGCTGAGCGGCGAGGTACAGGAGCTGTCCGGGTGGAACGTGGCCGTGGGGCCCATGGACTCCTCGGGTATAGCCTCCTACGTCTCGGACAAGTGGAACCCGTACCCCGAGTAGCTACACCCATTTTATGTATCCGCTGGGGGAGCCCGCTCCCCCAACAACAACCTGGTTAAGGGGTGCTCTGCCCCTAACCTCTTCCAATACGCCTCGGAACTCCACGCGGTCCCCCTCCTTGAAGACGCCGCCGTAGAGCCCCTCGTAGCTGACAAGCCTGGTAACCTCAGCGCCCCTGCCGTCAATCTCCGCATCTTCAACAATGTAAGTCGCTGGAAGGTAGATGGACTCGCCAGCATCAACCACTGTCGCCGTGCCCCGGACCTCCCCCAGCCTGCGGTAGGTGTTATCGCCGTAGCCTTCTGTGATCTCCTTGTCCGTCCTGGTGGGGTGGACGGAGAAGTATGTGCCCTCATAGTACCCGTAGCTCCACCTGCTCTCAGCAACCCGCCGCAGCTCATTGATGGTCAGGGGGAACTTGCCCGTCCTCTCCCTGCACCAGGCTTCCACCTCCTCCGGGGAAGGGGGCTGGATGCGGCCGTCCTCCTCCTTGAGCCTGACCACGGCGTCCCTCAGCCTCTCTGAGGTCTTCCTGCCATACACCGTCAGGTCCATGTCCGAAAAATCGGGGTTGTGGATGCCCGTGAGGAGAGAGCCCGTAACGCCCAGCTCCTTGACCCCGGCCACTTCGGACAGCAGATCAGCCAAGCCCAGGAGCCTCTCCTCTAATGAGTCCCGGGCTCCCCTGGACCTGATCTCCCTCAGCCCCCTCTGGGCCCAGAAGTACTTCTTGACGCTGGCCCTAGGGACCCAGGAGACGGTGAAGCCCCGGACCGGGCAATCGATCAGATACTGGGGAAGGTTGCGCCTCAGGTACTCGTAGGTGTTCTCCACCTGGGCCACGTGGTAGAAGGGCAGGGCCCGGGAGTACCGGGTGGTTCCGCGGCCCCACTTCCCCAGGGGGGCCGTGACGTACTTCAGGTACGCCGTGTACCCGTCCGGTGGGTGGAGGTACCCGACGACGCAGAAGAGGTGCCCCTCCACGGTCTCCACGAAGTCTCTGTCCTTAGGCTTCAAAGGCTCACCGGCTCAGCAATGATAGGACGTGGTCTACCACGGCCTCCGTGATGTCCACGTCGGTCACCGTCTGGAGGCCCTCCCAGCCCGGGGTGCTGTTAAGCTCGACCACGTAGGCTTCGCCTGTTTCGGAGACTATGACGTCCACCCCCGTGTACTCCAAGTCCAGGGCCTCCGCCGCTCTGAGGCTCATCTCCGTAACCTCGGCGTCCGGCTTGTATGGCTTGGCCTTGCCTCCACCGGATATGTTGGTCTTCCAGCCCTGGGCCACGCGGCGCATGGAGGCCGCGACCTGGCCGCCTATGACGAAGACTCTGAGGTCCTCCCCGGGGTGATGTATGAACTCCTGGAGGTAGTAGACACTCTTGGTCATCTCCAGGGCCCTGAGGACCCTGTGGGCCATGTCCGGGTCGGAGACCCTGGTTATCCCCATGCCGAGGCTGCCGAAGAGGGGCTTC
>DATKWY010000030.1:0-3547 GCA_035529295.1 Candidatus Desulfaltia sp.
GCTGTTGAGCCTCTGTCTGACTCAGTAAAAGTGAATCATATTGTGTTTCCAACGCGTTGTATTTGTTGTTAAGATCAATGAAGTGGTTTCTCTGGGATAGCATCACGAATCCTGATGCTATGATTATTGATGCCATTATTAGAATGATAGTTTGCTCCTTCTCCCCCAATCCTCCTCAATCCTCCTGTAATATATCAGCCAGAAATGAATATAATGCTACGTTTTAGAACACGATAATCCCTCAACTGTTGTGTCCAGAATAGAACTTATATCGTCGTTACTCTTGTACGAAAAATCGCATGTTTTATGAAAAAAAAGTGTATCAGTGGGAGATATCTCCACTCAGGTGAGGGTTCGAACCCTGCAGAGCCTGTCTCCCATGGCAAGCGAGCACCACTCGCCCAATACGTTGTTTTTCATGGTCGCCCAGGCTTGAGAAGGGATACCTGGGCTCAGACAGGAAATGGTGGTGAACGTGAGGCCCAGGCTGATCCACCACGGCGCCGCCACCAGGACCGCCATCTAGGGCAATGCATCGATGAAAATATGCGATTAGTGTTCTATACCCTGCTTTGTGATCAGTGCTATGTGGGCGAGAACTGGTACATTGATGCTGTTTAAGCCTCTCTATCAAAGTTGGATAATCCATTAATATACTATTGAGAATGGTACCTCAACCTTGAGCGCCAGAAGATCCAAGTTCCAGCTATCCGTGGAGGTCCTGAGCCAGATCAAGCAGGGCGAACGCAAGCCGACGCGCATCATGTACAGCGCTAACCTCTCTTGGAAGAGCCTGAAGGAGATACTGGACAGCCTGGTATCGCAGGGCCTCATCGAGGAGGAGCTCGTTGGACGGAGCAGCAAGCGCGCCAAGAAGCGTTACGAGATCACTGCCAAGGGCGAGAACGTCCTTGAGTACTACAGCGTGGTCAGCGGCCTCATAGAGATAGAGCCGGGTACATCGTAGCAGGCCCCCGTTTTATTTGGCCCTTTATGGGTCCACAACCGTATTTAGAGCCTTTTTCACTCATCGGGCCACGTCTACGGGCGTGGCGTTGAGAACCTCGACTAGCGTGTCGGGCGTCATACCCAGGATGAAGCCCCTGCGGCCTCCATTAATGTACAGGTATAGTAGCTCCAGGATGGTCCTCTGGGCGTAGACGGGCATGGCACGCCTCGTGGCGAAGGGGCTTATGCCGCCGACGCTGTACCCGGTGAGGCGCTCCGCGTCCCTGACGGGGGCGGTGGACACGTTCTTGGCTCCTGTCTGGCGGGCCAGCTCCTTGAGGCTCACCTCCTTCTCGGCGTGCATGAGCACTATCATGGAGTTGCCCAAATCGTCAATCATCACCAGGGTCTTGATGACGGCGTGAGGGTCCACCTCCATGAGCCGGGCCGCGACCGTGGCGCCCTTCTTCCTGTAGTCGTACTGGTGCTTGGTGTATTCGGCACCTCTCTCGTCGAGGAGCTGGGTTGCGGGGGTGACGGGGTGCTTCATGGGTTTCAGCTACTCTATGTGGCGGAGGCCCTTCTCCTGGGCGCGCCTGATCCAGCCCGGGACGGGGGGAACTAGCTTGTCCTCGGGCTGCATTATGAGGTCTATGAAGGTGGGCTCGGGGTCGCTGAAACACTCCTTGAGGGCGGGGCCCAGCTCGCTTGGGCTCTCCACTTTCCTGGCTTTGAGGCCGAAGCCCTCCGCGATCTTCAGGTAGTCTACTTCCCGGAAGTTGGTTGCCCAGTCCACGTACTGTGGACCGTAGTTGAGGAGCCACTCTGCCCTTATCCATCCGTAGCTGCGGTTGTCGATGAGGATTATGTTGTTGTTGTGGCCTGTGCGGGCCATGGTCTCCAGCTCTGCTGCGGCTAGGCCGAAGCTGCCGTCGCCTACGAGGGTGGCTATGCAGCTGTCAGGGCGGGCGTGGGCTGCGCCTATGCTGGCGGGGATGGCGTAGCCGAGGCTGCCCATGGCGAAGTTGTAGGCCATGGTGCGGCCTGCCTCGGGCACCTTGTAGTACGTGGATGTGTAGATGGCGGCTGTGCCCACGTCCATGACCAGGCACCTGTCCCTGGGCAGGGCCTTGTCGAGTTCCTTGATGAACCTGAGGGGGTGGACGGGGGTTTCATCGGACTTCATGAGGTCGGCCACGTACTCGGCGTGCCGTCTCTTCTCGTCCTGGATGGCCTTGATCCGGGGCAGCTTGCTGAAGTCTCTTGGCTCGGTGTCCGCCAGCTCCAGCATCCAGCCCAGTGTGGCCTTGGCGTCGCCGATGAGGATTACGTCGGAGCGGTAGTTGTTGGCGGCCTCCTGCTCGCTTATGTTTAGGTGGATTATCTTGGCGTCCCCATCCTCTGGGGGCGCGGTCCACTTGTCGGTGCCGGCGCTGTCGGTGCTGCTGCCCACGAAGAACACCAGGTCGGCCTCACTGAGCACCTTGTTGCTGTGGCTGGTTCCGCCCCGGGCGCCTATTACGCCGATGCTGAGGGGGTGCCTCTCGGGCATGCTGCCCTTGCCGTTGATGGTGGTGCCCACAGGCGCGGCGAACAGCTCAGCTAGTAGTACAACCTCGTCCCAGGCCTGGCTGTATAGGGCGCCCTGGCCGCAGACGATGACGGGGCGCTCTGCTGAGCCCAGGAGCTTTAGTGCTTCGATGATCTTGTCGGTCTGGGCCACGGGCCTGTGGCCGGGGTAGACGGCGAAGTCGGGCTGGACGTGCATCCTGGGGTACTCGGCGTCAGCTGCGAGTACGTCGCTGGGGAGGCGGATGTGGACGGGGCCGGGTCTGCCTGTTGTGGCTACGCGGAAGGCGCGGCGCACCACGTCGGGGATTGACGACGGGTCTGTGACTGTGAAGGTCTCCTTGGTGATGCCGGAGAACATGCTGGTCTGGTCCAGGCCGGTGAGCATGCTGCGCTTCTCCAGGTGCAGCGGTATGTCGCTGGTGAACATGATCATGGGGAGGCTGCTCTTGTAGGCCTCGGCCACGCCCGGCAGCACGTGGGTGGCTCCGACGCTGGGGGCCTCGCAGACGCCGGGCTTGCCGCTGAACCTGGCGTAGCCGTCGGCCATGAAGGCTGCGCTGCGCTCGTCCCGTGCCATGACGTGCCTGATCTCGGGGTAGTCGAGCCACTCCTTGTACCATGGTAGGGTGGTCTCCCCGGGTAGCCCGAACACGTGTTCGACCCGGTATCCTTTCAGCATCTCCAGCAGGGCCTTGGAAGCGTTCACTTTGTTCACCTGTTAAGGGAAGGGTGAGCCGTTGATAAAATAAAGTCATCGAATCGGTGGCTGAGGATAAGTATTATATTCACCGGTTCCGTTTGTTAAAATACAATTGAACATTAAAGAACTCTATAGGCGGTGGCTGTACCGGCTGTTTCCGTCGCTGTTGTATGAGGAGCAGAGGAAGCACTTGGACAAATTCTTCCAGAAGAAAGAATGCCAGAGTAGGACCGGCTGATTACCGGTCACTTTCTCCGTAAATCCAAGGTTACATACGTCTTCAATAATAGGGAACTTTCGCTACACAGTCTCAAACCGTCGACCTAA
>DATKWY010000031.1:0-4943 GCA_035529295.1 Candidatus Desulfaltia sp.
ACCCGGAGGCCCTGGAGAAGGTCATCAAGGAGGTGGAGAAGGAGGGCAAGCACGTGAAGCTCCTGTACGTGATACCCAGCTTCCAGAACCCCACCAGCACCATGATGCCCGTGGAGCGGCGGAAGAAGATCCTGGCCCTGGCCAAGAAGCACGACTTCCTGATTCTGGAGGACAACCCCTACGGGTACATCAGCTTCGAGGGCCCCATGCCCCAGCCCATCAAGGGCCTAGACGACGAGGGCAGGGTCATGTACACCAGCACCTTCAGCAAGATAGTGAGCCCGGGCATGAGGATCGGGTGGCTGGTGGCCCACAAGGAGTTCATATCCAAGATGGTAGAGGCCAAGAGTAGCACCAGCATCAGCAACAGCCTAATCGACCAGTACGCGGCCGCCAAACTGTTCCAGCAGGGCGTGGTGGACAGGCAGATAGAGAAGATGACCAAGGTCTACAGGAAGAAGCGGGACGTGATACTGGAGGCCATGGCCTCCAGCTTCCCCAAGGAGGCCAAGTGGAACCACCCCAAGGGCGGGCTCTTCCTCTGGGTGATCCTGCCTAAACATGTGAACGCCACCGATCTCCTCATGGAGGCCGTGAAACGGGGCGTCGCCTACATCCCCGGCAGTAACTTCTATGTGACGGACACCCATAACCACATTCGGCTCAACTACAGCCACCCCAGCATCCAGGACATCGTGGAGGGGGTCCAGATCCTGGGTAGCCTGCTCAAGGAGCAGGTATAGACCCATCTTCTCTAACCAATATATGTAGCAATCATCCCGTTCTGCAGCCTATAATGCTTATTATCGAACCGTGGTAAACCTTGATCGCATTGAGTCCACGAAGATCAAGCTTCCAGATAGCTGTAGACGTGTTAACGGTCATCAACGAGGGGGAGTCTAGGCCGACGCGCATCATGTATGCGTCCAATCTCTCGTGGAACACCCTGCGGAGCACCCTCGACCTCCTGGTGAGCAAGGGCTACGCTGAGGAGTCATCTGACCTCCAGACCAGGGGCAAGCAGTACTGTATAACCCAGTCGGGGTCGAACGTCCTCGGGTACTATGACCGTTTGGAGGACCTGGTGAAGCTGGAGACCCGTGCATAGGTCCTACAACATCTTTTTCACAGAGATATTTTTACTGATCTCAGTAACCGGGCGCCAAGTAGCGTCACTGTCAGCCATTGAACCCTAAATCTTATCTCCCCCGGCTCCGGAGATCAGGGTGCCCCGAGGACCCTACATGAGCCTGTCAGAGAGGGAGATCCTGTTCCTGCGAGCCCTATGCAGCTACCAGCATGGTCACGTCACCCAGGACACCCTCAAGGCGAAGCTGGGGGAGTTAGGCGTGGAGGAGCAGGAGTTTAAGCAACTGAAGAAGAAGCTGCTGTACTCGGGAGTAATCGGTTTGGTCTATGGAAACGTCACCCTTGAGGATAAGAGCGTGCGGGAGCGGCTGCCCCCTGAGGCGGCTTGACCGTTTTAAAGATTCAGTGACGATTTGACGCTAAACATATTCAAATGGCTAAAAAAATAAATTCAGAGGCCTCAAATATTCAGGGATTAGCTACCTTTATCTGTCCCTTTGGTCAAATGAGAAACGATAAATGGGGCTGAATGGAGATTATAATAAAGGATGCTAAGCCTTGGCTAAGAAGCAGCGGATAACCCTAATCGGGTCACTGTGCAAGGGGTGCGGCTACTGTATAGAGTTCTGCCCCAACAAGGTCTTCGAAAAGTCCGAGGAGATGAATGAGAAGGGCGTCACCCTGCCGAGGGTTAGAGACCCGGATAAGTGCACCCTCTGCGGGCTCTGCACAAGGCTGTGCCCGGACTTCGCTTTGACCATGACGGAGGAAGACGATGGCTAGAGAGGTTCTAACTGGAAACCACTTCGTCAACGGCGACTGGGCGTGCGCCGAGGGGGCGGTGTCGGCGGGGTGCAGGTTCTACGCCGCGTACCCGATTACGCCCGCGACGGAGATAGCGGAGCGCCTGGCTCAGCGGTTCCCGTCCCTGGGAGGCAAGTTCGTCCAGTTCGAGGACGAGATCGGGGCCATGGCCTCGGTCCTGGGGGCCTCTTTCAGTGGTTTGAAGGCCATGACGGCCACCAGTGGGCCGGGCATCAGTTTGATGCTGGAGAACCTTGGGTTGGCCGTGATGACGGAAGCGCCCTGCGTGGTGGTGAACGTGATGAGGGGTGGCCCCAGCACGGGTCAGCCCACCGGCGGCGCCCAGGGTGACGTTATGCAGTGCAGGTGGGGGATGCACGGGGACGTGGAGATCATAGCCTTGGCTCCGAGTTCCGTGCAGGAGATGTATGATCTAACGGTGGAGGCCTTCAACCTATCTGAGGCTTTCAGGGTGCCAGTGTTTCTTCTCAGCGACGCCAACATAGGCCACATGTATGAGAAGCTGGTGATCCCGGAGGTTGACGAGCTGAGGATAGTTGACCGCAAGAAGCCCATGGTTCCGCCCAAGGATTATAGGCCCTACGAGGCTGACGAGTCCATGGTTCCGCCCATGGCCAGCTTCGGGGACGGGTACAGGTTCTACTCCACGGGGTTGACTCACAACGAGATGGGTTACCCGGACACGTCTGCGGAGGCCCAGGACAGGCTGGTGAGGAGGCTCTCGGACAAGATCAGGCGAAACGCGGACAGGATCACCAGGGTGGATAGGATGATGGTGGATGACTGCGACGTCCTGGTGGTGGCCTACGGGATCACGGCCAGGTCCGCGGCGACGGCCGTGAAGCAGGCCAGAGAGCAGGGCTTGAAGGCGGGGCTCCTGCGGCTGGTCACCCTCTGGCCGTTCCCGGATAAAGTCTTGGAGGAGCTGGCCGGCCGTGTCAAGGGTGTGGTGGTGGCCGAGATGAACTATGGGCAGCTGGTGAGGGAGGTGGAGAGGGCGGTGAGGCCCGTACCCGTGCGGTTCCTGCCTAAGCTGGGGGAGAACCCGCACAGCCCGGCTGAGATACTTGAGGCTGTGAGGAGGATGGCGCCTTGACGCAGCAGATGGATCACCTGTTGTCCGAGTACCTGCGGATGGATAGGCTGCCTCACATCTGGTGCGCCGGGTGCGGCCTGGGGATTATTCTTCACAGCTACGTTGAGGCCTTGAAGGAAACAGGGTTGGACCTGGATAAGGTGGTGACGGTGTCCGGGATAGGCTGCGCTGGCCGGGCAAGCGGGTACGTGAACACGGACGCCTTCCACACGACCCACGGTAGGGCGCTGCCCTTCGCCACTGGTATCAGCGTCTCCAGGCCGGACCTGAAGACGGCGGTGATCAGCGGCGACGGTGACCTGTTCGCCATCGGGGGTAATCATTTGATCCACGCTGCGCGCAGGAACGTGGACATGCTGGTCATCTGCAGCAATAACTTCAACTACGGGATGACGGGGGCCCAGTTCGGGCCCACCACGCCCCCCAGGACCAGGACGCCCACCAGCCCCTACGGCAGCGTGGAGAACCCGTTTAACCTGGTGGCGCTGGTGGCGTCGGCGGGGGCCACCATGGTGTCCCGGTGGACTGTTTTTCATGTTTATCAGCTTAGGAACGCGATAAAGAAGGGGCTGACTAGGAAGGGCTTCAGCTTCATAGAGGTCATCAGTCCCTGCACCACGGGCTTCGGCAGGCTCAACAGGCAGAGCCCCCTAGACATGATGAGGCAGCTGAGGGACAACAGCCGGGTGAGGAAGGTCCACCCCACGGAGGCCCTCATTGATCCTTTCGGTGAGATCATCCTGGGGGACTTCGTGGAGGTGGAGAGGCCCACGTACAACGAGGCGCTGGCGGCGCTGAAGGGTGAGGCCGATGAGTAGGGGGCCGCGGGTGGAGATCAGGGTGGCCGGCTACGGGGGCCAGGGCGTCATCACGGCCGGGTATGTGCTGGCTAACGCGGCCGCCATCTACGATGGTCTGCATGGGTTGATGACTCAGAGCTACGGGCCTGAGGCCCGGGGTGGGGCGTGTAAGGCGGACATCATCGTGTCAGGGGATCCTATTGATTACCCGAAGGCGTCCAGCGTGGATTATTTGGTGGCGCTGTCCCTGGACGCATACGCTACTTTCAGGGACACGGTTCGGCCTGGAGGCGCTGTGATCTACGAGGAGGGCCTGGTGGACATCCCTGAGGGGGAGAAGACTCCGGGTGTCATGTATTACCCTGTTCCTGCTTTGGGGGCGGCCCGGGAGCTGGGTAACCCGTTGACGGCTAACATGGTGATGCTGGGGGCGGTTCAGGCCTTGACGGGGGCTGTGAGCCTGGAGGCTCTCAAGGGGGCTGTTGGGGACCGGTTTCCGAGGTTCAGGGATGTGAACCTGAGGGCCGTTGACCGGGGCGTAGAGCTGGTGGAGAGGCTGATGCGGTCCAGCTGAGGGCCCGTTTGTTACAAGTGGCTTGTTATTCCGGGAAATTTAGGCGTGTTTTCTCTAGGACTCCAGGGCTCGCCCTTCTACAACGTATTCTGAAAAACACACATGGTCTCTTGATTAATTCCATCATGTAACGATGCTAAATAACACCAATTCTTCAAGTGCTAATATTTATTCCCGACACAGTGCTCGGTTTTATAATTATACTACTTTGAATGTTGTAAGGAAAACTAATAGCTGTATAAGGCTGTAGAAGGCTAAACAAAGTGATCCTGATAAGGCTAGAAAACTGACAATGTGTTTAAGCATCTATATCTGTGATATGGGACAATGATCAATAATATATATCTTTAGTATATACGAATGTCATACACCTATAATATGGCTGTATAAGATTTGTTTACTAAGTGTGAAAAGAACAAAAAATTTACATATTTAAGTAAAGTAAAATCCATGAAAAAACTGCGCGCGCGGATGTGAGAGACATAACAGCATGCAGGAGTAGTATTATAAAATATTGATGTGGATAAATGATTCCAAATCATTCCACTATGTTCTTAAT
>DATKWY010000032.1:0-2753 GCA_035529295.1 Candidatus Desulfaltia sp.
CAGTGGACTTCACCTTCCTCGTCTCCTGGCACTTCCCCAACAGGGTCGGCAACTGGAACCAGAGGATCGGAGACTGTGGCTGCGGTGCTGTGGCTCGGAACAGGTACGCGGCCAGGTTCAGCGACGCCTGGGACGTGTGCAGATACTACGTGAAGCACAGGGAGAGGCTGGACGACCTCTCACGGGCCTTCAGGGACGCCCTCTACGGCTCAACACTGCCCGTCCACGTGGTGGACGCCGTGGCCAGCAACATCACCGTCATCAGGAGCAGCACCTGCTTCTGGCTGGAGGACGGCGCCTTCCTCGCCTACGAGGGCTGCTTCGACGACGCCGGCTGCTGCAGCGGCAACTGCACCCACGTCTGGAACTACGAGCAGACCCTGGCCCACCTTTTCCCCAGCCTGGCCAGGAACATGAGGGAGACAGAGTTCAGGCACGAGACCGGCAGCGACGGCAAGATGAGCTTCCGCGCCTACAACGTTTTCCCCGGCACCAGGAGCTGGGACAGCGTGGAGGCCGCCAGCGACGGCCAGTGCGGTGCCGTCATGCGCCTATACAGAGAGTGGAAACTGTGCGGAGACACGGGGTGGATGATGGGCCTCTGGCCCAAGGCCAGGCTGGCCCTGGACTACGCCTGCAGGACTTGGGACCTGGACGGCGACGGCGTCACCGAGGCAAAGCAGCACAACACCTACGATATCAGCTTCTACGGGCCCAACCCCCTCAGCGGAGTCATGTTCCTGGGGGCCCTCAAGGCGGGGGTCCACTTGGCCGAGGCGTCAGGAGACTACGATGCGGCTGAGAGGTACAGGACGCTGTACGAGAGGGGCCGCGTCAACCTGGATAGGGCCATCTGGGGCGGCGACTACTACGTGCAGAGGCTGGATGACGTGGACGCGTACAAGTACCAGCACGGCGTCGGGTGCCTAAGCGACCAGCTCCTGGGGCAGCTTAACGCCAGCCTCATGGGTCTGGGCTACCTGCTTCCCCCCAAGCACGTGAAGAAAGCCATCCACTCTGTTTACCGCCACAACTTCAAGGAGGGATTCGATGAGCACGACAACACCCAGCGCACCTACGCCCTCAACGACGAAGCAGGGCTCCTCTTGTGCACCTGGCCCATGGGGGGCCGCCCCTCACTTCCCTTCGTGTACAGCCACGAGGTCTGGACCGGGGTAGAGTACCACGTTGCCAGCCACCTCATCAGCGAGGGCTACGTGGACGAGGGCCTGGCCCTGGTCAAGGCGGTGAGAGACAGGCACGACGGCGTCAGGCGCAACCCGTGGAACGAGGTGGAGTGCGGCCACCACTACGCCCGCAGCCTCAGCAGCTGGGGCCTACTCCTGGCCCTGAGCGGCTTCACCTGCGACGCCGTGGAGAAGGAGGTGAGCTTCCAGCCGAGGATCAACGCGGCAGAGTTCAGCTGCTTCTGGAGCACGGGCGGCGCCTGGGGGACCTACACCCAGACAGTGGACAGGGACACGGGTGAGAGGCGTTGGAGCGTGGAGGCTCTGCATGGCAGCCTTGACGGCTACAGGGTGAACGGCAGAGCATCTTAGCCCCCCACTAGTGGGTCCACTGAACCTGACCGGTGAGTTAAATACCACAGCCGTAAATCATGGGGCATGGGTATCACAGAGGTCGGGATCGCTATCACCGTCACCGGGCTCCTGGAGATCGTTTACCCCCTGGCGCTGGCATATTACCTGAAGAGGCGCCTTGGGACGGATTGGAGAGTATTCTTCGTCGGGTGCGCCCTGTTCCTCGCCAGCCTTATCAGGATACCGCTGAACAACTACGCCACCGTAGCCATATTGGGCGCCGACCTGGGCCAGTACACCTTGACGCTGGTGTACCTGTTCCCGTCGCTCACCGCCGGCATCTTCGAGGAGGGGGCCCGGTACATCGCCTACAGGTTCCTGGTGAAGGAGCACACCCTTGAGAACGGGTTGATGTATGGAGCTGGCCACGGCGGCATCGAGAGCATCTTCCTGGTGGGGGCCAGCGTGCTGTCCATGGGGGTGGTTCTCCTCACAAACCCCTCGGTGATTCCCGCGGCTCAACTCGCGGCCATCGAGGCCACCCCCCTCTACATGCCCTTCGTAAGCTTCTACGAGAGGTTCATGGCCATCGTCATCCAGATAAGCCTCTCAGTGATGGTGCTGGAGTCCTTCAGGAAACGGGACCTGAGGTACCTGGCAGCGGCCATCCTCATCCACTTCGCCTTAGACTTCGTGGTGTTGATGACGGTGGGCTACGGCATACTGTACGCCGAGATGGCGGTCACCGGGTTCGCATTGGGCCTGGGCTACTGGACTCTGGAGAAGTACAGAGCCGAGAGGCTACAGAGTGAAGGGTCTGCCGTCGGATAATACATGCTCAGGTAGCTTCTCACGCCACTTGCCCAGCCACTCCAAGTCCCTGTCCCGCTCCCTCAGATCGTCGGGCATGAGCTC
Organism: Candidatus Desulfaltia sp.; assembly: GCA_035529295.1. Classification (GTDB taxonomy): domain Archaea; phylum Thermoproteota; class Bathyarchaeia; order TCS64; family TCS64; genus RBG-16-57-9. Next base: position 2,457 of record DATKWY010000032.1, read on the forward strand.
CGGGATGGTCTCCACGGCGCTGCCGATGGGGTACCAGCGACCACACTCGGGGCACCTGAGCAAGCCCTCGGCGACCTCCACCAGGTTAAGGTACCTGTACATGATGTCAACTCCCTCAGGGAACTCCTTCAGGAGTGCCGCCGCCTCGGGCTTCTCCACATAGGCCAGCCGGTCAAGGAACTTCCTGGTTTCTCCCAGCAGCTCCAATGCGGGAGTCATCCCCGTCTCATCCCTTATCACCCTGAGGGACGACGGGCTTATGGTGCCGTCCTCTATCTGCTTCGCTAGGTGGCCGTA
>DATKWY010000033.1:0-2065 GCA_035529295.1 Candidatus Desulfaltia sp.
GTCATCTGCCTGGTTATGCTGTCGATCTGGGTGGTCCAGACGTGACACTGGTCGTAGGCCGGGTAACACACGTAACCCTCACGGTCATAGTAGTGCTCACCACAGCTCTGCTCATTCCCGAACAGGATGTACCTGGCCCCAAACTTATGGGCTACAGGCAGCAACATCATGGCATACTGGGTGCTCTGAAGACCCCACCCTATCTCCGTCTTGCCAACACCCAGCCTAGGCCCGTCACGTAGGTGACCAACAGTGTGCTCAATCTTCTGAAGCTCCACCCCGAACTCCTTCTGGAACTCCTTAGCCAGCACGTCCTTATGCTTCTCCTCGTAGAGAAGCACAGGCTCAACTATGTAGCTGGCCTGGGGATGCAGCCCCAGCTCCCTGCACACGGCCCAGGTGAGGAGACTGTCCTTGCCGAAGCTTAGGCTGACGACGGAGCTGTCCTCCCTCGTCTCCTCCTTATAGCTCGGGAACCTGATGTCGTTGTCCTTGAACCTGATCTTAAGGTTCATGAACTCCTTCAGCAGCTCCGATGTGTATGTGCCGTCCACGTCGGCGCAGCTGGGGAGATCCATGATCATGTTCTGGAAGAACTGGGTCTGGAAGAAGGGCGGAGATACGTTGTACCTTATCTCTCCCTTCCTGAAAGTCAGGGGAAGGTGGACGGTCTCGGCGTACACAAGGTTCTCGAAGAGAATATCCTTGGCTTCCTGTGGGTAACCCTGCCATATCTCATCAGGGTAGTTCACCACATACTTGGAGCCCCGGAAGAATATCTCAAAGCCGGTGGCCGTCTGCCTCGCGTTTATTACTATATTTGACACGCGGTACTACCTGCTATTGACTACAATTTCCAAATCGTTATATGGTGAAACATATTTTTTACTATTTCGTCTCAGGGGAGTTTAGACACGTCGTTAACAAGAGAGTTTAAAGAACACGGAATAGGGAATACCATATTTACACGTTCACGAAACCTTGAGAAATTGCTAGATTTTAGTAAACTCTACCTAAAATTCGAGGGCGGAAATCCCACGGGCACGATGAAGGACAGGGCCAGCTACGCCACCCTGAAGCACGCTAAGGAGAAGGGCTTAACCACCATCGCGGTGGCCAGCTGCGGTAACTTCGGCGCAAGCATAGTCCACCTGAGCCGCATCTTCGAGATAACGCCCCACGTCTACATACCTGAGAGCTACCACACACACCGCATTCAGGAGATGGAGCGCCAGGGCGGAATCATCCACAGGGCCCCCGGCACCTACGAGGAGCTGGTGGAGCAGAGCGGCAAGGAGGCCCAGGAGAACGGCTGGTACAACGGCAACCCTGGCACCGAGGAGAACACCGAGGTCAGCCTCCGCGCCTACGCGACCATAGCCTACGAGATATTCGACCGCCTGGAGTACGCCCCGGACGCCGTATCGGTGTCCGTGAGCAACGGCACATGCTTCTCCGGCGTACACCAAGGCTTCAAGGCGCTCCGGAGGCGGGGGGAGACGGACAAGGTGCCGGTGATGGTGGCGGCCAGCACAGATGGAGGAAACCCCGTAGTAACCAGCTTCAACGACGGCCGGAAGAAGATCAGGGACCTGGACCCGGCCAGCATCGTGGAGACGGAGCACAACGAGCCAATAGTCAACTGGAGGAGCCTGGATGGGCAGCGCGCCCTGGACGCCCTCTGGGACAGCAACGGCTACGGAGCCCTCATCAGCGACGAGGTGATGGTCACATTCAGCAGTCTCCTAGAGAAAGAGGAGGGCCTATCAGTGCTCCCCGCGTCGGCGGCCAGCCTCGCGGCCCTGGCAGAGTACGCCAAGACCAAGGCCACCCCCAAGATGAGCACCTTCGTGGCCGTCCTCACCGGCCGAAAATACTAGTGAGTAGCCTTTATTTCCACCCCAAGCCCCACCATACCCATGAACCCCAGCGTCTTCGACGGCCTCCACCCCCGGATCAGGTCAGGGCTGCAGGCGCTGGGCATAGATGAGCCGACGCCGCCCCAGGAGAAGGTCATAGAACCCATAACCCGGGGCGAGAACGTCCTCCTAGTAGCGCCCACGGC
>DATKWY010000034.1:0-3960 GCA_035529295.1 Candidatus Desulfaltia sp.
ACTCAGCCTCACCCGGTACTTCACCACAGTCGTAGCCAGAGACGACACCCCCACCCCCAAGCCCCACCCCGGCCACCTCCTCCAAGCCCTCAGCCAACTAGGCTCAGAGAAGACCCGCACCCTCTACGTGGGCGACACCACCACCGACCTGGAGACCGCACAGGCAGCAGGCGTATCCTTCATAGGCTACTGGCGCGACGACCAGTGGGCCCAGCGTCTCCTCGACGCCGGGTGCACAACAATCGTAAAAGACTTGAAAGAACTAGTGAGCCTGGTAGAGGCCCACCCCTTACCTTGACCTGGAGGTGCTCACCCTGGGCCCCAGAAGCACCCACAGCCAGTCCACGAACTCCCGCAGGTTCTTGGTCTGCACATACACCTCACCAGGCCCCTCAATATAGGTGACGAAGCCCTCACCGCTCAGGATGGTGTCCTTCCACCCCCCAAACTTGCGCACCTCGTACTGGCAGGTGTCACTGAAGGCCGCCAGGTGGAAGTTGTCCACCACCAACTGCTCCCCCGCCCCCAACACATGCTTATCGATGGCCCCGAAGGTGTTCACGAAGAGGTCCCCCGCCCCCGACACCTTCACCATGAAGAGGCCCTGCCCGAAGATTCCGCGGCTGAACCCTTCCCACCTCACATCCAGGTCCACACCATGGGTGGACGCCAGGTACCCCGACCGGGCCACTATCCAGCCCTTGCCTGGGGCCACAGGTAGCTTGGTGATGTCTCCTATGGGGGCTGCGACGAGGGCCAGCTTGCCCTGGCCGTCCCTCGCCGTGAAGTCCGTGACGAAGAGGCTCTGCCCACCCAGGATGCTGGTCTTCAGGGTGCCCAGGATGCTCCTCTCCCTGGCCCTGGCGTTTACCTCAATGTTGGGGGTCATGTAGGTGAGGGACCCGCCCTCCCCTGTCACAGTCTCCCCAGGCTCAAGGGTGACCTCAAGCATGCTGTAGCTTGGCTGATACTTGATCTCATACTTCAAACCGTCTCACATGGTACATGTCGGCGAGCAGACTTTTAAAGGGTGATTAAAAGGGTCATCCGCGACTTTACCGCTGCTTCCTCTTGCTTACCCTGTGTGCGTCTATGGCTGACGCCACCGCTATGATGGCCCCTACGATGATAATCTGCTCGTAGCTCATGTAGCCGCTGGCCACCAAGCCGAACATGAAAGTCAGCCCGAAGAAGCCCAGACCTCTCCGCCACTCCCCCAGATAAACGTGGCCCAGGCCGGTAACCAGAAGCGAGAGCACCACCGCCACCCAGGTCCGCCTGTTCTTCTTCTTGGGCATCCCTGGCAACCGAGGCTGCTCCTCTCCACAGAGGGGGCAGAAAGCCTCCTGGTATGGAATCATGGTGCCGCAACGGGGGCAGAACTTGGCTCCTTCCTCGGTCATCCCTCGAGAATATCGCTATCATCCTGTTTTAGGTAGTAGTAGGCAGCGCTTAGAACCCTGTAAAGGAAGTACAGACTGGGGATGATGGCTACCACGTACGCTACCCACTGGATGGCGCTCATATCGTTCTGCCCAGCATTGGGGGCGCGCGACTATAAAACCTTATGATGGTACTAGGAGAGACGGAAAGTCCAGCCGCGTGTAGCTGCCCCCGCATGGCGGTCCCTTCGTCAGCCACAACGCCCTATCCTCCAAATCCATCACGACGCTGGTGAGAGTCTCCTCGCGCTGGTCCGGCTCCTTCCTGGGGTCCTGGTGGAAGCAGACGCTGCCCGGGTACCCCACGTGGCTGCGAAGCACCTCCATGAACGACTCTGGGCTGTGCCCTCCGGCTCCTCTGATAAGCCCTTCCCTGGCCACCATGTACCTGTGAACCGCACTGGGGTCCGCCTTCAGGTACTCGTCGTGTACTGTCACCGCCCTTGGACCCATGAAGTGGTTGGTGTGAGCCAGCACACCCGCCTCCGGAAGGAGTATGTCGGTGCCGCCGGGGTGGGCCTCCAGATCAAGCACGACACCCTCGCACCCAAGCATCACGTTGTAGGACACCGTCCTATCCGTGTTCAGGAAAACCTTCATCGCCTCACTGAGGTTGTCGCGGCCAAGCATCTCCCTGCACACCAGGAAGAAGGGGGCAGAGTCCCCCAGTCTGTCCCTGTCCGATACCATGGCGTTGAGGGCTAGACCCAGCCCAGCGGAGTTCATGCCCTTGTGGCCTATGATCCCCGCCTCTGTGTGCATAACCACGGCGGGCGCCCCATCCCTTTTCACCTCAAGCACTATGCAGGTGTCCCTGACGCCGAGCCTATAGTCCCAGTTCTGGGCTAGCAGCGTGTCCCCGAACCTGGTGGCTGTAGGCACGGCTCCAATGGATGTGCATCCCCCCATGAGCTGCGCTGGGTTCGCCCAGGCCAGCTCGTATCTGCCGTTCAAGGCCAGTACCGTCTCCACGGTTACTTCGGAGCCGTCGGCGACCCCGCGGACCTCATCTAGGAGAGCTGGGTTGAATCTCTTCACCGTGTCGGCGAGCTCTGAGCCCCGCCTCTCCGCGTCTTCCTTGTCTAGTCTTAGGTTCCTCTGCCAGTAGCCCAGGTAATATCCTACGTTGGCTCGTACCTGCTCTCTGGCCGCCTCTCCGTGTTGCAGGCCGCACTCGTAGGCTGAGCCCTCGACCGAGACCATGGGGTAGGGTGACTCCATGGATAAGGGTTTGTTGATGGTTTCTTAAGGTGTTGGGTGCTAGTCGTCGTCGGCCAGGTCTACCCTGAACACAGCGTATAATGGGTAGTGGTCGGAGACGTCCGCCACTATTTCTCCGCTCAACCCGTACTCCGAGTCGAAGTAGAAGGCGGTGCAGGACATGTCCACGTACTCGTGTAAGGAGGCGCCTGTGATGACTACCCGGTCGTAGGTCCAGTCCGTCTTGGTCATGGTGTCCAGGCTGTTGCTCGTCACCCATATGTAGGGTTCCGCTTTGAGGGGGCTGGGCCCGTCCTCGTCGAAGTAGCTGCCATCCGCGTTGAGGTCCCCCAGTATGATGATGTCTTTCTCCCCTGGGTTGGCTGCCATGACGCTGTCGGCAACAATTGTTAGGTTACCTACCTCCCACCGGGCGTCCTCGGGCTTTGTATGAACCCCTATGAGGGTGAAGTCGAATCCCCCGGCGGTAAAGCTGGCGACGAAAGGCTCTCTCTCGTAGACGTCCAGGGTGTCGTTGTAGACGTAGGCCGAGCCCTCCACGAGCCTGACCGTGGCAGTATTCCAGTAGTAAGCATAACTCTCCTTGCTGCTGGTCCTGCCCAGGCGGGGACTCTCCACGTAGGCGTAGGCCGGGCCCTCTAGGCCGTTGATGGCGGCCAGGTACGCGGGCGCCGTCTCGCCGCTGATGTCTCTGATCTCCTGCACCAGGACCACGTCGAACTCCCTGGCGATCCTGGTGAGCACCTCCATGACCTCGGGCTTGCCTCTCTTGGTGGCCCCGAAGACCTGGATGTTGAATGCTGCCACCCTGATGGTTGAGGCATCCGGGGTGGGTTCCTGCTCCTCCGGCCCTAGGAGGCGGTCCAGGTATCCCTCCTGGTAGGCCAGGTATAATCCGGATAGGACGACTATGAGTATGACCGGGAGGACACTTTTCTTACTCAAAGCTGTCAGCTACTTCTTCTCTATCTGGTCAAGCTCCAGCTTCTTGAATATACTGCGGAGCTGCCGCCGCATGGAGCCCTTGTCCTGACTTATGCCCACATGGTCCGCGAAGTCGGAGGTCGTCCTGACGATCCTGGTCCGGCCTTGCTTCTCCCTCCTTATGAGGCCCATCTCCTCCAGCTGAGCTAGGTGCTTGTAGGCCTGGCTGCCCCTGTCCTGGGCCACCTCCTTCTGCTCCACCGGCTGATAGTAGGCTATGTAGCTTAAGGTCCTGAGGGGCCCTGCTGAGAGGAGGGGCTTCATGCTGTACCGGCTGGCGGGCCTGGTGAAGTCAGCTTTCAGCTGGAGAACC
>DATKWY010000035.1:0-6570 GCA_035529295.1 Candidatus Desulfaltia sp.
TAAGCAAGGAGTGAACCACCGACGCGTTTCAGACAATATCTGCTTACCCGCACAGCATTTAATTTTAACGAGAATTTACATTAAACACATCAAAATGAATTAAAGAACACGTCTTTGGTCGAGAGCCATCAAGCAGTTGACTGGAAACATAGCTATGAGTTTAGGCAATCTTTTTGAGTGAATCCCCGATATGGGCGCACATGAAGCACGTCAAGTGGGCCTCAGCCTACTGTATGCTTACCGGGGTGCCCATGACCGGGATGTGGGTGATCTGCCTTCTCAACGGTATGGTACCCGAGCTTGCCACGACACCCACAGAGACTATGTTTAGTATAGCCGCGGATAACACCACAGCCTTATTCTTGTTGGCCGCCGGATACGGGCTCTACACGGGCAAGAGGTGGGCTGAGAGAGCTTTAATGATCTCCATGGGCGCCCTCTTCTACAGCCTCATGATAGCCATAGGATACTACACCCAGCTTGGAGAATACGCCTTCCTCGGCATGTTTGTACCCATCTTCGCCCTGATGGTGTATTTCACACATGCTGCGGTGAAGGGATAGGCTAGTACCCCAGCTTCCTGAGGACCAGGCTGGCGACGCTGCTATCCTGGATGGCTATCCCCACGGACTTGAAGACGGTGACACCGTCCTCGGGGGTCCTTCCCCTCTTCTCGCCTGACACCAGCTCCTTAAGCTCAGCGTAGATGTGGTCCTCCGTGATGGCCCCCTCCTCTATGGGGATTAGGATGTCCCCCGCCTCCAGCATGATCCCCTCCCTGTCATCGATGACCAGCTTGGACTCGGCCACCGTGGCCGTGTCCAGCTCCCTCCAGTCAGGGTAGAAGGCCCCTATGGCGCTCACATGAACCCTGTTCTTGAGCCACTTCCTGCTAAGGACTGGCTTGCTGCTGGTGGTGGCCGTCAGGACGATGTCGGCGTCCCTGCACGCCTCCTCACCTGAGGCCGCCGCCACCACCTCGATTCCCAGCTGCTTCGTCATCGCCTCCGCGAACCTCTGACGGGCATCAGGGTAGAGGTCGTAGACGTACACCTTGTTGATGTCCCTGACGGTGCAGGCCGCCCATGTCTGGGTACGCCCCTGCACCCCCGCACCGAAGATGGCGACCGTTGAGGAGTCCTCCGGCGCAAGGTACTTTGCCGCGACGCCTGTGATGGCCCCCGTCCTCATGGCGGTCAGGTACGTGGCATCCATGAAGGCCTTCACCATCCCGGTTCGGGGGTCGTTCACTACCAGCCACGCCACTGTGGTGGGCAGCCCCCTCGCCCTGTTGTCGGGATATATGCTTATGATCTTGGTAGCCTGGGCGTCCAGGCCGGTGAGGTAGCTGGGCATGAAGCTGATGCTGCCGTTGTACTTGGGCACCATTATGGTGGATCGCGGCGGCATCACCACGTTGCCCTTGGCGTACTCCTTGAAGGCCTGCTCCACGGCGTCTATGGTCTCCTCCATGGTTAGGAGCTTAGCGATATCACTGTCCGAGAGGAATAACATAGGATCAAAAGTGTGGTATTATTATAAAAATGTCGAGGGTTTGATTAACCGGTTTTTAAATGCGCTGCAACGAATAGCTGATGTGCAAAAAAGGTAGGGGGGTATCATTTTATGGCGGTTTTTTCAGTCATAAAACGATTAAACCCATACCCGCGACGCCAACGAGACCCGGGACCATGTGTGAAAAACGTAGGGAGGTATCATATAATGGAGAATATTTTTATTAATACAAGAATCTCGTTGATGCTCACGAAGCCTTCGGGGCGGGGCGCATGTGCAAAAAAGGTAGAGGGGTACCGATTTTAGGAAGAAAAAACCTCCTAAAATAGGGGTCCAGGCCCCGATTACAAGTAGGCCGAAGACCGCCACACATGATTGACCCACATCCTCCATCAAATTTAAGACACAAAGGTAGGTACTGGCTGCCACGTTAGATAATAATATAAGCGCATAGAGGTAAAAACATCTATACCCGCTCCACTAAATATATAATAAAAGTACAGAGGCTGAGACCAGATGAAGGGCATGCTCGACCGCCTTGTAGGCAAATCCGAAGAAGATGAGGAGCTCAGAGGCACCCGTTACATCAAGGCCATACCCCTCAGAGCCTACGAGGACATCGACGTCATCAAGGCCGAGGTACGGGCAGGCAACATCGTGATATGTAACGTGGCTCCCCTAGCCAAGCACAACATCGAGGACGTGAAGAGGGGCATCAACGAGCTCAACGAGTACGCCCAGAGCAACGACGGCGACATCGCCCGCCTCGGCGAGGAGAGGGTGATCATCACACCCAAGAACGTCAGGATCTGGAGAAACAAGGAGTAGGTTCTAGGCTAGGGCGAAGGTGTCCAGCAGCCTGGGCGCGTACCCTCTGACGCCCCGTATCTTGCTTATAGACCGGGCCATATTTTCGCATTTACTCTCCTCGCCGTGGACTATGAACACGCGTTTGGGCTGGGGCCTAAGCCGCTTCACGTAGTTCATGAGCTGCCGGCGGTCGCTGTGGCCGGAGAACCCGTGGACGGTGTGGGTGCTCATGTCTATGTTGATGACCTCCATCTTGCCGTCCTGGTTGTAGAGCTGGGCCGACGCCATCCCCGACTGGATGCGCTGCCCCAGGGTGCCCGAGACCTGGTAGCTGACGAAGATGATGCCGTTCTCCTTATCGGGGGCCAGCCTCTTGAAGTACTCCAGCACGGGGCCGCCCTCCATCATGCCCGCCGTCGCCATGATTATGCATGGGCCGCCGGCGACTATCTCGTCCCGGCTGTCATGCTGCTTGATGACGGTGAAGTAGTCCGACTCGAAGGGGTTAACCCCCGCCTTGAGGATCTGGTCCCTTATCTCGTGGCTCAGGTAGTTGGGGTAAGCCGTGTGTATTCCCGTGGCCTCGCTGATCATGCCTTCGATGTACACTGGCACCTCCAAGAGGTCACCCTGCTCCATGTACTTGTTGATGACCATGAGTATCTCCTGGGCCCTACCCACAGCGGGGACAGGGATCAGTACCTTTCCCTTCTTGAGTATGTGGTTGGTTATGCTCACGAACTCTCCCTCTGTCTCGTCTCTGCTGGGGGAGTTGTTGTCCGGGGCCCCGTAGGTGGCCTCCATGATGAGTGTTTCTACTCTGGGGAAGTAGGTGGAAGCCGGCTGTAGGAGAGCCGTGGGACCGAACTTGAAGTCACCCGTGTAGACAATGTTGTGGAGGCCCTTCCCAATGTGGAGGTGGGCCAGGCTTGAGCCTAGGATGTGGCCCGCGTTGTGGAGGGTGAGCCTTATGTCCGGGGACACGTCGGTGACCTCCCCATAGGACAGGGGAATCGTGTGGAGTATAACCTCGAAGATGTCCTCCGCGCTGTAGGGCGGCACCTTACCCTCCTTCATGGTGACGTCGATGTAGTCGCTCTGCAGAAGCGTCATGACGTTGGCCGTGGGCTCGCTGCAGTACACAGGCCCATTGTACCCGTACTTGTACAGGTAGGGTAGGAATCCGCAGTGGTCCAGATGGGCGTGGGTGATGACCACGGCGTCCAGGCGGTTAATGTTGAACTCTTCAACGTCCAACCTGGGGTAGCTCTGGATGGGTGTCCTGCTGCCCGGGTTGATGCCGCAGTCCATGAGTATCTCGCTCTCACGGGTCTTGATGAGTATGGCTGAGCGGCCCACCTGCCTGCTGGCGCCCAAGAACGTGACCCTGACATCACCTGCCTGCTGGTATATGGGCCTGAAGATAGCCTCACCAGTCTCCCTGAGAACCTTCTCTCGCTCCTTGCTCCTGCTGTACAGGAAGCCCCTGATCTGCTTTATGGTCATAGATGGAATGGGCGGCGAGCGCACAAAGTTGGGGCTCCAGTGGGTCCGTTTAACGATCTCCAGAACGTTCAAGCCGTTCTTACCTATGGCCACGCCGGGCTTCTCCACTTCCAGCACCACCTCACCCAGGGCAGGGTCGAAATAGGCCTGGACAAGGCCCGCTTCCTGTATGATGTCCTTGATGATGTTCTCGGACTGGAGCTCTGGCATCCTGACGGCGGGGTCGCTGCGGATCACTATGCGTTTCTTGATGATGCCCGCGATCTCCCCCACTATGTGGCTGCTCTCCTGAAGTATCTCAGGCTTGTGGCAGTATATTGCCAGCCGGGGACCCTCGAACTCTATCCGGGTTATCCCCACCTCCGGCGGTATCTTGTCTAGTATAGCCTGTCTTATCTCAGAGTATGTTAGGCCCTGCGTACTGTCCATTGGAATCGAACTCAACTATTCAATATTGACTGCTTCTCCTCAGGAGAAAGCTCCCTGAAGCCACCGTCGCCGATGACCGCGATGTCAAAGCTGTCACCGCTGGCCACGTCGCGCTTCATGGCGGCGTCCACGGCCCTCACCACTACGGGTAGCATCTCCTCTACGGAGCTGTCCTCCTTAAACTCGGCCTCCAGGACACCGTAGGCGAATGGGGAACCTGAGCCCGTGGAGACCATCTTCTCCTCGTTGAGGCTCCCGTAGGGGTCCAGGTTGTAGACGTGGGGGCCGGTATCGTCGAAACCCCCCACGAGCGCCTGCATGGGCAGAGGCATCCCCACCTCACGGTTACTGAACAGGAGGTTGGACACGAGCCTAGCCGCAGACTTTACAGGTATTGACCTGTTCTTCTCCAGCTCGTAGAGCCGCGCGTTGACCTTCAGTATCTCTACCACCTTCTGGGCGACGGCAACCCCGCCCGCGATGGTCATGGCGAGATTATCCGTGATCTGGTAGACCTTCTTCGCGTGCTTACTAGCCACATATGTGCCCATTGTAGCTCGTGTATCTGTGCCGAGTATGACTCCGTCCTTACACACGACCCCTATGGTCGTGGTGCCCTTCAGCATCCCTGTATCTGTAGACATTTCCGCTTCTCCTAAACAAAGAGTTACGAGAGAGGTATCCTAGAAAGGAAGACCAAGTACTTTAAAAAGATACGCGTTTTAAAAAGGTTTCCAGATCAGGCAAAGACATATGTATACGCCAACCTGATTAAAACCGTAATCGCGTGAAAGGCAGATACAAGTATTGACTAATGTTAAGCATCTTAGCGCCATCCACAGGATCGACCTGCCTAGAATAGTCCTAGTCGGCGAATCGATACTTAACAAGCTGTGCTCTGTGTGCAGTGAACTGGACTTCCGTGCAGCCCTCATTGTTACTGGCAAAACAACGTATCATGTGGCCGGTAAGCAGGTTCAAAGATATCTTGAGGAGGACGGCCTACGGGCCGAGTGCATCTTCGTGCAGGACGCCACACTGGAGACGGTGGGTAAGGTCACCGAAAAGGCGGAGGAGCTGGAGACTGACGTAATACTGGGTGTAGGCGGCGGCCGCAACATCGACGTGGCCAAGCTCAGCGCCTTCAAAACCAACAGGTTCTTTATAAGTGTCCCAACAGTTGCGTCCCACGACGGAATAGCTAGTAGTCTGGCCTCTGTGAAAGGCATGGGTAGGCCCTACACTGTAAAGGCGGCCTCCCCCATCGCAGTCATAATGGACAGCAAGATCATAGCCGAGTCTCCATACAGGTTCACGGCGGCGGGGTGCGGCGACATCATCAGCAAGGCCACGGAGGTAAGGGACTGGAGGCTCGCCCACGACGAGAACGGCGACTATTACGGGGGCTACGCGGGCAACCTAAGCCTCATGAGCTCGGAGCACGTCATGAGGCAAGCGGCCCTAATCAAGCAGAAAACTCAGGAGGGCATAAGAACAGTTCTCGAGGCCCTCGTGAGCTGCGGGGTGGCCATGAGCATAGCTGGAAGCAGTAAACCCACCAGTGGATCAGCCCACCTCTTCAGCCACGCCCTGGACAAAATAGCCGAGAAACCAGCACTCCACGGAGAGCAATGCGGCGTCGGCGTCATCATGATGGCCAAACTCCACAGAATAAACTGGAAGGCCATCAGAAGAAGCCTGCAGATCATCGGTGCTCCCACAACGGCCGAAGAGCTGGGTATCGACCCAGACGTGTTGGTTAAAGCCCTCACCGTTGCCCAGGGGGTCAGACCTGAGAGGTACACCATCCTCAGCAGGATCGCCTTGAACGAGACGAAGGCCCGGAAACTGGCCGAGTCCACAGGCGTCATATAGGGCAAACGGTCTCTCTTTTATCCCTCAACCCATAACTAATCTTTATAACCGTCACTGCCTTCAAGACAGTGAGAATATTTAGGGTGAACGTCCGGTGAGCAACATCCAATTAAAAGTATCAGAAGCGAAGCAGCAGAGAGATGTTGGCAGAAGCATAGCCAGAATGGACTCCGACACCATGAAGAAGCTGGGCGTGACCGTGGGCGACGTGGTCGAGATCGAGGGAAAGAAGGCCACGGCGGCCAAGGCATGGCCCGCCTACCCTGAGGACCAAGGCCTCGGTCTGATCAGGATCGACGGCTTCATCAGGAAGAACTGCAGCGTGGCCATCAACGAGTTCGTCACCGTGAAGAAGGCCGAGGCCGAGTACGCCGTGTCGGTGAAGCTGGCCCCCGTGGACATCAGGATCAGCGTGGACAACGACTTCATCAGGTT
>DATKWY010000036.1:0-2907 GCA_035529295.1 Candidatus Desulfaltia sp.
CCCGCGACGTAGCTGATGCCGAAGGTGTTTAGAGTCCTCGTGACGCCGTAGCTGATCTGCTCGCCCCGGGCCTCGTCGTAGTACGAGCCGCCTAGGTTCAGCCGCTCAGCCAGCCAGTCGTTGGGCTTGTTCACCCAGCTCCGCTGGCTCCGCCGTAGCTGGAACCACATCACTGTGGACGCGTAGATGAGGCTCAACCCGAACACTGTCTTCAGCAGCGACTCCGCAGCCATTGCCACGAAGCTCGCCCCGGTCAACGCCCCCAGCGTCGTGGCCAGCTCCAGAAACATGCCCAGCCGCATGTTGGTGACCTCGTCCCTGACGTAGACGGAGGCGGCGGCGCTGCTCGTGGCCACGACGGCCACGATGCTGGCCCCCGAGGCTATGTGGATCGGGATGCCTAGAAGAAACACCATAAGACGCACCATTATCACGCCGCCGCCCAGCCCGAGCAGCGCGCCCAGAAAGCCGGAACCCAACGCAATCATGAGGGCGTACAGCGTGAATAGGAGCTGCATACTCCTTGGAGCACCTTTAAAACATATAACTCTTTGTAAAAGGGCTGAAAGACGGCTTGTTTCAAAAAATACGCCATAAAAAAGGGCTTCCACCAAAAAGCAACCAAAAATAATCCAATAAACAGCCAACACTGGACCAATACCACCTATTGGGTGTAGGCCTCAAGCTCGTGGAGCTCTCCTGATCACCCGTCTCTCTCCCTCACCATTATAACGGAGAGAAACGCTGTCAACAACAGGGCCGCTGAGACCGTCAACACAGATGCCTCAGCGCCGCTGCCTTCATAAACGTAGCCGAGGTAGGGGCGAGTATGGGGGAGATGATGCCCTCGCGGAAACCTAGGGCCAGTTGGGACATCATCAAGTAGAACAGAGACCTCTCTCGGGGGGTCTCCCCGAACATAATGATATGAAAAAGGGATTTAGGTGAAAAGACTTTCCAGAGCCTATTGCATCGTTGTGACGGGCGCCTGATAGTCGATGGAAGGAAGCTCGTCGTTCAGAACTTCTTTGAGGCCGCGGTACCTGTTGCGCAAGGTCACCTCTGTGGTGCCAGCCGCCTCGGCGATCACCCGCTGGACGCGCCTGTCGTTGTTCTCCTGGCACGCCATGTACAGGGCGGCCGCCGCGAGGCCTCTGGGGTCCTTGCCGGCCAGCCCCTTCTTCTTGTCGGCCTCCCGGAGAATCTCCACGGCCAGCCTCTCCGTGGGCTGCTTCACCCCCAGCTTCGACGCGATGCTGGGCACGAACTTGAAGGGCCCATCCACCGGCGGCTTGATGTTGAGCTCCCTGATGAGAAGCCGGTACGTCATTGCTACCTCGCTGTGCTCCCTGGTGCTCGCCTTCGATACCATCTTAAGCGGCCTGGGCACCTTGAGTAGCCTGCACGCGGCGTAGACACTCGCGGCCACGAAGGCGTCTATGCTGCGGCCCCTGATGAGGTCTTCCTTGAGGGAGCGCCTGTAGATGAAGGCCGCCTGCTCCTTCACGTTCCTGGGCAGGTGCAGCTCCGAGCTCATCCTATCGAGCTCCGCCATGGCGATGCTGAGGTTCCGTGTGTGAGTCTCGTTGACCTTGCTGCGGTTGTCCTGTCTCTGGAGCCGCTTCATGCGTCTCTGGGTCTCCTGGTCGAGCCTGTTGCCCTGGGCGTCCCTGTCGCCCTTGATTACTGTGCTGAGGCCCTTGTCGTATATGCTGTAGCTGTACCCCGAGCCTGTCCGTCTCCGGTCGTTTGCCTCCTGCAGGTTGAACGCCCTGTACTCTGGGCCCGTGTTCATCACCGTCTCGGTGAGCACTACCCCGCAGTCACCACAAATCCTCTCCCCAGTAACGTTATCACTGATTATCCTTGCGCCGCCGCATACAGGGCAGCTGGTCTCTTCTTGCAGGTCCATCCTTTCCTTCCTTTCTTTCATCTCTTCCGTCATCACCAAAGAAGAACTATGGGTATTTTACCCATATCGTGGGTCGATCTTCGATGCGGCGACTTATAAAGGTTACTGAAAATACCCTCATGATCCTCGGTGAACCCCAATAATACATCAGTCAACCAAAAAATTAGTAGCTTTTAACTACAGCCAAGCTTTAAAAACAAAGTAAAGCATCTATCAGGTGAGCAGTTTTGGACAAGATAGACGAGACTGCCCGAGGAATCAAGAACCTCGAGATACAGGGCGCCACGAGCATAGCAGTCAAGGCAGTGGAGGCCCTCAGGGACGATCTCCTCGCGGCGGACAGCCAGAGCACCGCCCAGCGAGTCCTGGCGGAGGGTGTGAAGAAGCTCGTCGAGACCAGGGAGACCGAGCCGATGATGAGGAACGGCTTGAGGTACCTCCAGAAGAACCTCTCGGGGAAATGGACGTCCTTCGAAAAGTTCAGCGCCCAGGTCGAGAAGACGTCAAGCGAGGTCCTCGAGTTCTATGATAAGGCTAGGAAAAACATCGTTGAGATAGGCTCCAAGAGGGTGAGGGACGGCGACACGGTGTTCACTCACTGTCACAGCAGCGCCGTGACGGAGACCCTAATCAGGGCTCACGAGTCTGGGAAGAGGTTCCGCGTGATACAGACGGAGACGCGCCCCAAGTACCAGGGCAGGATCACCGCCCGTGAGCTGGTTGAGGCCGGCATCGACACGACCATGATAGTGGACAGCGCCGCGAGGCACTTCATGAAGGAGATCGACTTCGTGTTGGTGGGCAGCGACGCCGTCACGAGCGAGGGCAACGTGATAAACAAGATAGGCACCAGCCAGGTTGCGCTCGCGGCCCAGGAGGCTAGGATACCCTTCTACGTGTTATGCACCCTCCTCAAGTTCGACCCCGTGACCATCCACGGCGAGTTCGAGGCCATCGAGGAGAGGGGCGTCGACGAGATATGGGACAAGCCCCCG
>DATKWY010000037.1:0-5795 GCA_035529295.1 Candidatus Desulfaltia sp.
CGGCTCTTCCAGCCCAGCTTGGCGCAGGCCTTGGTCCAGTCGCTGCCCTTCCAGCCGATGGCGCTGAAGTCGATGTATACCATGTTGGTCTGGACCTCGTTCACCACCTTGATGCCAAGTTTCTGGAGACCGGCTGCCAGGAGCTTGGCGTTCCTGTGGTCATCCTCCAGCCTGTCCACCATCTTGGTGAGGGCCAGGATGCCTGGGGCCGCTATGATGCCGGCCTGCCTCATTCCTCCGCCCAGCATCTTCCTGTACTTCCGGGCCTTCTTGACCAGGTCCTCGGGGCCCACGACGATGCTGCCCACGGGGGCCGAGAGGCCCTTGCTGAGGCATATCTGGATGGTGTCCGCGTACTTGGCCAGCTCCTTGACGTCCACCTTGAGGGCCACAGCTGCGTTGAAGACGCGGGCCCCGTCCAGGTGTACCCCCAGGCTGTGCTCCTTGGCCGCGTCCCAGTTGCTATTCATCTGGTTGGGGGTGAGGGCTATCCCACCGGCGGAGTTATGGGTGTTCTCTATGCAGAGGAGGCTGGTGCGGGGGTAGTGGATGTTGTCGGCGCGGACGGCTCTCCTGATGTCGTCGGGCTTCATCCAACCCTTCTCGCCAGGGATGGTGCGGGCCATTAGCTGGCCCATGACGGCTAGGCCGCCTACCTCGTTCACGTAGATGTGGCTGGTCTGCTCCAGGATTATCTCGTCGCCCCTCTGGGTGTGAGCCAACACGGCGACCGCGTTGCCCATGGTGCCGCTGGTGACGAACAGCCCCGCCTCCTTACCGAATATCTCTGCGCTCAGAGCCTCCAGCTCGTTGACGGTGGGGTCGTCACCGTAGACGTCGTCCCCCAGCTTGGCCTTGTAGGATGCTTCCCTCATCTCGGGGGTGGGCCATGTGACTGTGTCGCTTCTCAGGTCTAGGTTCTTCTCGACCAAATCGATCGAGGAATGTATCATGCGTATCTTGCTTAAGGTTTTAACCCCACCGGGTTGCGTTCCTCAGAGCCTGATCTATGTGATTGTTGCCGTCCATGATTACCGGTGAGCCGTGGCCCGAGAGGAGCGCCTCCACGTCCATGCCGTCCAGCTTCCTGAGGCTGTCAACGATGGCCTGGAGGCTGCCGCTCTCGCCGTCGTAGCGGCCGTAGTAGCCGTCCGGGAAAACTGTGTCGCCGCTGAACAGGATCTTGCGCTCGGGGTTGTAGAGGCACATGCCGCCCTCTGTGTGCCCGGGCGTCCAGTAGACCTCCAGGGGCCAGAGCTCTGTCTCGATGACGTCGCCCTCGTTCACCTTGACCAGGGCATCGCCTAGCCTTGTGGCTATGTAGGTGGCGTCCTTCTCGTGGACATACACCTTGGGGTGGGCTCTCTCCAGGATGAGGAAGGCGCCCATGGCGTGGTCGTGGTGGGCGTGGGTGATGACCACCTTGTCGATGCTCCTGGGCCCGACGCCCAGCTCCTCGAGCTGGGGCCACAGGGGGTTGGCCCTGTTGCCTACCCCTGTGTCTATTATGGTGGCCTTGTCCCGCCCTATGACGTAGATGTTGCTGCAGAGGCCGTCACCAACGATGAGGCTTACGCCTTTCAGGGCTTCACTGTACTCACCTAGGTCGTAGACTGCGGGCATAAGGTATCGAGAATCTGGTGTGCCGGCGGATTATATCTGTTGCTAGAGGTCCCTCGTGAGGCGGACCCTCACCAGGAGGAAGCTGCCCTCGAACTCGGACTCCACCTCGTCCACGTGGTAGTCCTCTGGCAGGTTATAGGTCTTTACGAAGTTGGTGTCCTTGCTGCTCATGAGTATGATGGAGTCGTCGTCTTCCTCCAAGTATATGGAGTCCTTGAGGCCCCCCGGTATCTCTGTGGTTATCATGTACTCCAGGGACTCCGTGGTGTTTCCCCCCGATACCACCGAGTCGTAGAGATTGTAGAGTCCCTCATCCCAGTCAGTGTAATCATTTCTTCTGAGCAGCAAGTACAATGGCAGCAGGCTGGACAGGCTGAACAGCGCGAAGAAAATCAGGCTTATGAGCAGAGCTATGGGGCCGCCTACTCCGTTGAACACGAAGGGAAAGAACACTACAGTGGCTCCTCCTTGGGGGATGAAAGCCCACGATGTGACCATCAAGCCCAGCAGCACCAGCATGAAGCCGCCAACAAGCAATGCGGGACGGTTGAGGACCTTCCTGTTTCCAGGCCTTTTCCCGGAGCAAACGACGCAGACATCGGCCTCATCATCGTAGCATCTGTCACAGATGATGCTGCCGCATCTGGCGCACAGGATCTCGGCGCCGCCTCTACCACAAACCATACATATTCTGCTCATGTTCAGTTTTTACCATCCGATCAGGTTTGGCTCAGCTGCCCTGGCTATCATTACCACCATTATCACTGCCGCTACGCCGAGGGCTGCCAGCACCCATTTTCTGCTTCCGCCGATTACTAGGGGGATTGGGCCGATGAAGATAACCCCCACGCCCTTGGACTGTGCCTCTGAGGGCCTGGCTCTCAGGCTGAGGTATACCATGATGGCGCCTATGACTGTCATTGTTAGGCCCAGGGCCAGGAATCCACCGGAAACAACCATACACGTTCCTACCTATTGCCGGAGCACCTTTTCTTAAACTTTTCCAGTCAAAGGGTCCAGAGGGCGGCCTTGCCCATGTACTCGTTGACGTCCCACTCCCTGAGGGCGCCGTTGTCCACGTCCACCACGTATATGCTGTGGATCCTGGCGTTTCTTATCTCCTCGAAGGATACGGGCGGGCTCTTGTAGTAGAGGTCGCACAGCATCTTCATGTGGGCTACCTCTTCCTCTGTTCTGAACCTGGGGGGCTTGGTTAGGCTGGGAGGCACCTGCATGATGTAGTGTGGGGGGCTGGCCAGCACGAACTTGTTGGCGTAGGAGCTGTACCGGGTTATCTTGCTGGTGACCCTGGCCTTGAGGTATGTCATGGGGTCCAGAGCGTGGTCCGGGGGCACGAAGCCTGTCTCCACCTCAACTATGAGGCTGCCCATCCCCTTCTGGGCGTAGATGTCTGTGCTTATGCTGTTCAGGCTGTGCTCCAGGGAGACGTCGAAGCCCAGCTGGATGAGGTACTTGGCGCAGATGATCTCCATGACCGTGTGGTTGATCTTGACCTCGTTCCGGTGATACTTGCCCATGATCTCCTCGCGGAGCTGCATGATCTTGTCGAACTCCTCCTCGGTGAGCTCGTCAGCGATCTTTTCTATGATGGTGTCGACGTCCCGGATGAACTCCTTCCCTATCCTCTGCTCCTCCCTGGTTCTGTGCCTTTCAGCGTATACTTCCTTATAAACACTGTAACGGCTCGCTACTATGGACAATCCTGTCTGCATTGAATAATCTTTCTGTACCTGCTTTGTCCTGTAGATTATTCACGTCTGGCATGTTGCCATGAGAAGTAAAAAAAACCTGATCCGCGTCTCAACGTCTATAGACCACGCTTATAACTTCACGACGCCATCTAGGTGCCGGTGTTTAAATGGCAGCGAAAAACGTTTGGCAGGTATTCAGCGAGGAGACGCCCCGTGTGGCCGAGGCCTGGATGAACCTGAGCCGAGAGATCAACGTCGACGGCGTCTTCGACCAGAGGACCGCGATCCTTGTCAAGATAGGAATCTACAGCGTCACGAGGGACCCCGTAGCTCTCCGCCACTTCGTGGGGGAGGCCCTCAAGGCCGGAGTCAGCAAGAAGGAGATCCAGGCCGCGGCCCTCATGGCGTGGGGCACCGGTGTAACCGTCGCTGAGCTCGCCATACCCCTCATTCAGGAAGTTGAGGAGAGCCTTTAACCCATTTTTTTAGATCCATTTTTTCCAGGAAGCCCCAGTGGTCTACTTTGTAAAGGTGACTTGAGCACTTGCAGTCGCTGCACCCGAAGCCCTTGACAGGCTCACCGTGTTCTGCGACCCTAGAGGCTAGGAGGCACTCAACCTTTTGGTCTGTCTCAGTGTAGTATACGTGGCTCAGTGTAACGACGTGCTCTCTCAGGAGGTAGTCTATGTG
Source organism: Candidatus Desulfaltia sp. (assembly GCA_035529295.1). Classification (GTDB taxonomy): domain Archaea; phylum Thermoproteota; class Bathyarchaeia; order TCS64; family TCS64; genus RBG-16-57-9. Next base: position 4,026 of record DATKWY010000037.1, read on the forward strand.
CCAGTGGGTGACGTGGTGCGCGCTTTCACTGGTTCTGAGGTGCCTGATGATCCTCGGCTCCAGGCTGTTCAAAGCGGAGCCGACGTAAACATACCTGCCGCGCGGGAATGCGAGCAGCCCCAGTGCACCCACCCTGACCTCCATGTCTGCTGCGACGCCTATGCAGAGGCAGTAGGTTCCCCTGAGGACCATAGCCTATGGAGGGTCCCTTGAGCTTAAACCCTTAACGCTTCAAGCCCCACGTGAATAGCTGGTTAACGGGGCAGGATGGCCTGAGTAGACGGGGAACGTAGATACGGCTTCAAACCGGGGCACGGGGCCCTGAGAGACCGGGACGGTGTTTGGTATCCCTTGACGATTTATCTTCTAGGTTCTGGTCTCTTAGCATGAGCAGTTACACGCAGATTGATAGGGTGAGGATGAGGGATAGCGAAACAACTCCTCCGTAAAGATTAAATACTTTACACAGTTTTTGTTTCATAAGACGATACACGGGTTGATGCCATGAACCTCCGTATTCTTACCCTGCGACATCTTGGATGGTGCCCAGGAGTAAACTCCATCGCCATGCGGATACCCGACAAAGAGTATTCAGATAGACGAGTGTTCGCATGGTCTCTGACCGTTTTCATAGTAGCTCTCGGGTTTTCAATATACTTCTCCTATGCGGGGCAGCCTCAACCAAGCTACTCATGGGACATCGAGTTCACTGAGGCCGTCTATGACGATTTCTATGGAATGTACAAGGTCGAGAAACAAGCTAACATGGATGGAGACTACAACGTAAGCTTCTGGGCCGACCCAATGGAGGGGGAAAATATGCTCATCCGGCTGTATTACTCGTATGGCGCTGGCAGAGAGAATTTACAGTCGTCTTGGACGATTACAGACGGAGTAATAAGGTATCCCCCAGATGAGATCGGCCCGCTGTTTAACGAGGTGGGGCCCTGGCGCGCCCCAACTGTATGGAAAATATACTCAAGCTCAAGAGACCTAAGGCTGCACATCAGGCTCCAATACTTAAAAAGGACCCCTGTTTGGCATCCACCGTAGCATCTTAATATGGCGTTTCTGTTCGAGAAACAGACGCGCTCATTCCCGAGGCCTCAGAAGAACAAATCCGTAAAGATTTTATACTTTACTTAGGATTTAGTTACACAGGATGCTCCCTTCAGCCTACCTAACGGACAGACTACTGGAAATATGGCGGCTAAGATACAAAGGACTCAGCAAGGCCGAGATAGGAAGAATGCTGGGCATCACCCGGCAGGCGGTGTACGAGGCCGAGGGCATAATGCTGAACAAGGTGGAGAGCGCCCTCATGCACACGGCGGAGGCGAACATGGTGGAGGCCCAGTACGTGGACGCGTCGAAGGGGGTGCTCCTAGGGTACAGCCCCGCCACCAGGAACCAGGTCATCGTCACCTTCTCGCCTAGGAACGGTGTCCAAACGTGGCACTACCAGCAGCCCAACTGCGTCCAATGTAAATGGGTGGCCCGGTGCAGGGAAAGGCTGATGGCTGAGGCGGAGGAACGGGAAATACACCTGTCACAGGATAACTTGAGGCTGCCTCCGAGTGAGATGGCACACAGAATCTTCTCAACACTGATCCCGGGGCTTTGACATGAAGAGAAGCGACCTTTTCAGCAAGATACTCGGGTGGTGCCCGGGCTTCCAGGCCGCCGCCAGCCTCAACGAGAGGGACTTTTCTGATAAGCTGGGGAGCCTCGCCCTCCTCATGATCGCTTGGCTCACGGGGCTCTGGCTGG
>DATKWY010000038.1:0-2601 GCA_035529295.1 Candidatus Desulfaltia sp.
GTTTTTACGTACAGCTTCCTGAGGAGGTAGGAGTCGAAGGAGTCCATATGATGGCATGGTTGGCGTGATCTAATAACCTAACCGAGGGGGAGTAAAACCAGAAAAACAATAGGTTAATCAAAATTCTCTAAATAAAATTAAAGGAGCACACGGCTAAAACGGCCATCCTTGGACAACCACAGGGATAGATCACCGTTTCATTCGGTAGGTTTATACTGTCTAATCTCTAATTGTGAATAAAACCACTGAAAGGTGCATAGTGAATGTCATTCAAAATGGCCAGAGTTGGAGAACTCAAGGAAGGAAATTACGCCATAATCAACGACGAGCCCAGTCAGATTGTACAGATCCAGAAGAGCAAGCCGGGAAAGCACGGGAGCGCCAAGTTCAGGTGCACCGCCATCAGCATCTTCGACGGCCGGAAGCAGAGCTTCGTCAGCAGCGTTGACGGCACGGTCCAAGTCCCAATAGTGGATAAGAGGAGCGGCCAGATCGTGAGCATGGGCCCCAGCAGCCTACAGCTCATGGACATGGAGACCTACGACATCAAGGACGTGGCGCTGCCCAGCGACGAAGAGATCAAGGCGAAGCTGGAGGCCGGCAAGGAAGTCGAGTACTGGATCATCATGGACAGGGTCAAGATCCAGCGCGTCAAGAACTGAAGGCGCACAGATGAAGCGAGTTCACCAGATGCGGCTCCGCCCCGGCATGACCGCCCTTGAGCTGGCGGAGGAAATGAAGCGGGCCGGGGTCATAGGCGCCGGACGGGTCGGCAGAGCCGTGGACATCGTGGCGGAGATGTTCAGCGACCCCGAATACACGGTTTTTATTACCCTATCCGGGCCCCTGGTGCCCGGCGGACTCAGGCTAGTTTTCCGGGACCTCATCAGGGACGGCTACGTGGACGCCGTGGTGACCAACGGCGCCAACATGGTCCACGACATAGTGGAGGCCATGGGCCGGAGCCACCTGGTGGGCACCGTGAACGTGGACGACCAGCAGCTCTACGAGGCGGGCTACAACAGGGCCTACGACATCTTCATAGAGAGCCAGACCTTCGTGGACATCGAGGGCTTCATAGGGGGAATCTTGGACGACATCCCCGAGGAGAAACGCGTTGACACCCCCATCCACGGGCTTCTCCGCGAGATAGGGCTCAGGGTCAACGACCCCGACAGCATCCTGCACACGGCGGCCGACAAGAACGTGCCCATATTCAGCCCCGGGTTCCTGGACAGCATGCTGGGCATACCCCTGTGGCTCTACAGCCAGCAGAAGAAGCTGATCATCAACCCGCTGAAGGACTTCAACCTGCTCTCGGACATGGTTTACGAGGCCAAGAAGTCGGGGGCCATCATCCTGGGCGGGGGCACCCCCAAGCACCACGCCCAGTACATGCACACCCTGAGGGACGGCCTGGACGCCGCGGTCCAGATAAGCAGCGCCAGGGCTGAGGACGGCAGCCTCAGCGGGGCGCCCCTCTCGGAGTCCATAACCTGGGGGAAGCTCAAGGAGGGCGTCCTGGAGGAGAAGACCTCCACCATCTTCGGGGAGGTCACCACAATATTTCCCCTGATAGTGGCGGCCGCCCTGGAGAAGATCAGCGGCTAGACGAGCAGATAGGCATCGTCGCTAGCATACTCTGAAGGTCATTGGCTCACCCTCTGGGCGAAGGGTCTGTACTTCTCCAGGTCGCCCCTCCAGTCAACTTGGTTGATGGGCCACGTGTAGTGGGCCCGCCTGGGCTTGCAGATGATTTCAAGGACCTCGAATCCTTTGAAGAAGTCCACCGAGTTGGCGGCTCTGGCTACGATGACCGTGTCCAGACCCACCCAGCTCCCGGCCATGGCCACCGCCTCCTCCCCCGCCTCCAGGTGGCCCGCGTCTGTGGCCTCCAGAACCGCTGTCATGCATACGTGGACTCCCCCGCAGATGACCTCGTAGAACATCATGCCCAGCTTCCCTGTGTCGATGAGGGGGCTGTGGGCGCCCAGGTTCCAGAAGGGGTCGGTTCCTCTCACCATGGGGGCTCCCAGATCGTTGATCCTCTTGAGGATTTCCTCGTCTGGTATCCCTATACTGAGGTCGCCGATGGGGGTGTTCTCCACCCTTGTGCCGGCGGCGGAGGTGACGACGATAACCATCTTCCCGTTGAAGGCCTTGATGGCTTCGAGGGCGGTCAGCCCGGTCTCTGAGGCCACCACGGCCTTGTCGATTCCCAACTCAACGGCTCGGGCGTAGGCCAACTCAATGGTCTTACCGGTGTTAACCTCGCCATGGACGTCGAAGTAGAAGCAGCCACGGCTGACGCCTAACCCTTTCACCATGGCTATTTTATCGTGTAATGGATATAAAACCGTGAAGGTGGGTGAGTCCGTACTCCTGCTCACTTTAAATGAAAAAAAGAGGTTGGTGCCTGGCTTTTCAGGCCAGCTCCTCGGGATTATAGAAGAGGAACCAGCTAGGCTCTGATGTCACGTGGCCTTTTTGAAGTGCTCGGGGCCGACCTTGCCTTTTACATACTTCTTGAACTCGCCGCCGCACAGCTCAGCCACAAAGTCCCCGTCCCACCACTCGAAGGTGGTTATGTCCTCCTCTACC
>DATKWY010000039.1:0-4356 GCA_035529295.1 Candidatus Desulfaltia sp.
ACCGATCATCCCCACCGTTATTCCATGAAGACCTGTTTCGGGGCTTTCATTAGCTCGGAGAGGCAAACCTATGAAGAGATTCTTGGGGACGCCCTCCACCTGGAGACCCTGGGCTACGACAGCGTCTTGATCAGCGACCACGTCTACGGGATGTACGAGAACCCCGGCGACCCCAGGTACGAGTGCTGGACCACCATGTCCGCCCTCGCAGCCAACACAAGCACCATAAGGCTGGGACAGTTGGTCCTCTGCAACCCCTTCCGGCACCCGCCCCTCCTGGCTAAGATGGCGGCCACCTTGGACTCCATCAGCGGCGGCCGCCTGGTGCTGGGCTTGGGCACCGGGTGGCACAAGGGCGAGTTCAAGGCCTACGGGTACACCCTTGAGAGCCCGGCGGCCAGGGTCAGGCGGCTTGACGAGGCGGCCAGGATCATCAAGCTCATGTGGACTGAGGAGGCGCCCAGCTTCCAGGGCCGCTACTACAGCATAGACGGTGCCTACTGCAGCCCCAGGCCAGTGCAGAGACCCCACCCGCCCCTGATGCTTGCCGGGGGAGGGGAGAAGCTCACCCTTAGGACGGTGGCCAGCCACGCCGACATAAGCAACTACGCGGCCTGGATGGGGACCCCGGAGGCGTTCAGAGCCAAGTCTGAGAAGCTGGACGCCCACTGCCGTAGGGTGGGCCGAGACCCCGACGAGATTACGCGGTCCTGGGCCTGCTACGCCTTGATCAGCGGGGACAGGGTTAAGGCTGAAATGAGTATGGACGGGTACACCCAGAGCATGCAGGCCAGGTACGGTAACGCGGCCATGGATAGGAGGCCTCCGCTGGCCGGGACGCCGGACCAGATCATAGGCCAGGTCCAGCGGTACATTGAAGCTGGTGTGAGCTTCTTCATAGTCAGGTTCATGGGGGACAGCTTCCAGGAAGAGGCTAAACTCTTCGCCGAGGAGGTCGTCCCTTCCTTCGCCTAGCCCGCACCCTTTTATCTCACGGGCGGTTCCTCAACTCTGATCAATATGGAGAACCTTCTCTACAAGCTGACTCGGCCCGAGGTCGAGGAGTACCTGAAGAAGTGTGACGTGGTCCTGCTCCCGGTGGGCTCCACTGAGCAGCACGGGAAGCACATGGCCATCGACAACGACACATTCACGGCCCTGGAGATCAGTAAACGGGTGGCGGAGAAGACGGGCGTCCTGGTGGCTTCGCCCCTCTACTTCGGCTACTCGCCCCACCACATGAACTTCAAGGGCAGCATAACCCTCAGCTTCGAGACCCTGGTGAACGTCTACAAGGAGGTCTGCGAGAGCCTGCTGCACCACGGCTTCAACAAGGTGGTCATAATGAACGCCCATGGGGGCAACACCAACCCCATCCGTGAGGCCCTCCACAGGATACAGAGGGACACCGGGAAACGGGTTTACAGCGTCATGGTGTTCCCCGGCGTCGGAGGCTTCGGCTCAGAGGCTGTGAAGGTGATAGAGCAGAAGAGCGGCGGCCACGCCTGCGAGATGGAGACCAGCGTAGGTCTCGCCCTAGGCCAGAGGCTGCTCATGGACAAGGCGGAGGACTGGAAACCCGAGCACACCAGCATCGACCCCAAGTACAGGGGCAGGGTGGCCGCGGCTTACAGCTTCGACGAGGTCACCAGCATCGGCAGCCTGGGTGAGCCGACGAAGGCCACCAAGGAGAAGGGCAAGGTGCTTGTGAAGGCCGTTGTGGACGACTTGGCCGAGTTCATAGAGCACCTGAAGAAGATCTAATCCTCTATCTTCTTTCCTTTAAACGGTTTGTTTCAGGTCTTCGATTAGGCGGCTGAGCTTCTCCTTGTACTCGCCTATGATGCCTCTGACGGCCTCCTCGTCCCTGGCCTCTGCGTAGAGCCTGCACACGGGCTCGGTGCCGCTGGGCCTTATGAGTATCCAGCTGCCGTCCCTGTTGGTGACCTTGACGCCGTCCATGGTGTCCACCTCCAGGCCCTCCACGAGACCGGGCAGTCTCCCAAGGACCTCCAGCTTCAGCTCGTTGGGGCACTCCACCTTGTCCTTGGCCTTGGAGTAGATGGGCTGCTCGGCTATGAGCTCTGAGAGGGGCCTACGCCTCTCGGCCAGTATCTGGAGCAGCAGGGCCATGACCATGGCTCCGTCCCTGACGGGGTGGTGGGGCCCGTACATGATGCCGCCGTTCTCCTCGCCCCCCAGCAGGTACCCGTTCTCCACCATGGCTCGGCTCACGTCCACACTGCCCACCCTGACCCAGTGGACTCGGCCGCCGTGCCGGTTCACCACGTCCTCCAGTCCCTTCGAGGTGCTTATGGAAGTGACCACGGTCTCCCCGGGGTGCCTCCCCAGGTACCAGTCGGCTATGAGGCTCAGGCTCTTGTCGCCCCAGACGGCTTCCCCCTTCTCGTCCATGATGATGCTACGGTCGCCGTCACCGTCGAATCCGATTCCTAGGTCGGCTCCAGTAGCCTCTATCAGGTCTCTGAGGGCGCCCAGGTTCTCCGGCGTGGGCTCGCTGCCGCGGCCCGGGAAGCCTCCGTCCAGCTCGGCGTTGACGGTGTATACGCCTGCGCCCAGCCTGCTGGCCACCCTGGGGGCCACAAGGCAGGAGACGCCGTTGCCGGTGTCCAGGGCCACCTTGAGGCCCCGGGACGAGATGAGCTTCCGGTCCACCTGGTCAATCACGGCCCCGATGTAGGTCTCTACGACGTCCACCTCGCGGACGACGCCCACCAGGTTCCACGCGGCCAGCTGGGGACCTCCCTTGAAGTACAGTTCCTCGACGCGGTCCTCTGTGGCCCTGCTGATCTCCACGCCGTCGGCTGCCATCACCTTGACGCCGTTGAACTGGGGCGGGTTGTGGCTGGCCGTCACCATGACGCCTCCGTCCAGGCCGAGGTGCTTGACCATGTACTGGAGGGTGGGAGTGGGCAGGGCCCCCATGTCGTGGACGTTGCACCCGACGCTGAGGAGGCCGCTGACCACGGCGTCCCTCACCATGGGGCTGCTGGTGCGGGCGTCCCTGCCCACGGCCATCTCCTTCCCAAGGAGGCTGCCTGCGGATGCCGCTAAGCCCTGGGCCAGTTCCACGGTGAACTCCTGGTTCAAGACTCCTCTGACGCCGTTGGTTCCGAAGAGCCGGCCCACTACATCACCATCTTGGACACAAGGATGCTCTCGTCGACGGTCTTGCTGGGGCAGATGTACACGTTCTCGGTGATGGTGACGCCGTCGTTGATCTGGGCGTAGTCCCCGATGAGGCTACCCGACTCCACCTTGACCCAGCGGGAAAGGACCGCGGCCTCGCCGATGATGGCGTTCCTGACGCTGCTGTAGTCCTCGATGACGGCCCCCGGGAATATTATGCTGTTCTCTATGCGACAGCCCTTGCCCACGTGGACGTCGTCCGATAGGGAGACGTTGGGCCCGATGATGGAGTCGGCTCCTACTCTGACGTTCTCCCCGAAGATGCAGGGCTTCTTTACGACCGCTGAAGGGTCTACGTTCACGGAGGCCGGGTTCTTGGGGGTGCCGCTCTTGGAGAGGAGCATGGCGTTTGCGTTCAGGTAGTCCTCGGGTACCCCGATGTCCATCCAGAACCCGTGGCTCTCGAAGCCGTACAGTTTTCTCTCCTCGGCCAGCCTGGGGAAGACCTCGGTCTCTATGGACACCCGTTTACCTTCCGGGATCATCTCCAGGACCTCCGGCTCCAGGACGTACACGCCGGCGTTGATGAGGTTGCTGGGCTCGTGACCCCTGGGGGGCTTCTCCACGAACCTGAGGATGCGGCCCTCCCAGTCCAGCTCCACGGCGCCGTACCTGGAGGGGTCAGGGACCTGCATGAGGGCTATGGTGGCTAGACCTCCTTTCTCCTCGTGGTAGTTGAGGAGCCGCCTGTAGTCCAGGTCGGTGAGGATGTCGCCGTTCATGGCGAAGAAGGCTCCGTGGTTGATCATGTCCTGCGCCTTCTTTATGGCTCCCCCGGTGCCCATGGGTCTCTGCTCCCGGCTGTAGAGTATGCCGAGGTCGAATTTTGATGGGCCGAGGTGCCTGACCAGGTTCTCAGCCATGTAGTAGACGGACAGGATCACCGTGTCTATGCCTCCCTGGGCCATGTTCCTCAACGTGTAGTCTATGAGGGCTTCGTTGGCCACGGGGAAGAGCATCTTGGGTCGGCTGCAGCTCAGGGGCCTGAGCCTTGTGCCGAATCCTCCGGCTAGAACTACGGCTTTCAAACTATGTCGCCGGGTTAACAGGTTTTAGGTGGGTTTAAGAAGTTTTTTCCTTCACCGTTGGTTAAGGAGGAAGCCCAGCTCCTCGGTGATCCTGTTGTTGCTGAGCCTCTCGTACCTC